>DATFSG010000062.1:0-9765 GCA_035262765.1 Gaiellaceae bacterium
CTGCAGCTGGTTCTTCGGCACCGGGACGGCGCCCGCGTAGTTCCACTGCGAGACGGTGTAGTGCGGCAGCGAGATGCCCACCTGCGCGAACACATACTGGACGAGACCAGAGCAGTCGAAGCCGGCGGTCGGGGTTGCTCCACCCCACTTGTACGGGACGCCGAGATACTGCATCGCAATCGAGACGACGCCGCTATAAGGCGCTGAACCACCGCCGGTCGAAAACAGGTTGTTCGAGAGCAGCGCGGGGGCGTTGGTGTTGAAGGCGGGGCCGTTCGCCTCGTCGCGGAACCTGCCGAGCTGATTCGTGGCCGCGTTGAGCCGCTTCTGCAACTCGTTCACGCGCGCGTCGGCCGCCCGGCGCCGGACGCCGAGCAGGACGGCGCGCTTGCGAGCGTCAAGCTGGCGAGTGAGCAGGCGGGCGTTGGTGGCGACGCGCAGGAACTTGCGCTCGGAGCGCGCGAGCTTCCGGGCCTGCGCGCGAGCGCTGCCGAGCAGCGCGTGGGACGCTGAGATCCGGCCGCGGGCTGAGGCGAGCTGCGCCTTCAGCTCCTTGGCGGAGAAGACCACTCCGACCCCGCCGCTGTCCAACCCGCCGCTCTGGCTGTAGAGGCTCGCGAGCCCCATCACCTCGTTCACGTACCAGGAGGCGTGGTTGTAGCAATAGACGGCGCGGGTGATGTCGAACTGGCCGCCGCACCCTGCCAGGTAGCGCGCGGCGCTGAAGATCGCGTCGGTGGGGTTGTTGGGATCGGCGACGCCGTCCCCGTTCGCGTCGATTCCCCATCGGGCCCACGTCGAGGGCATGAACTGCATCCAGCCGACAGCGCCGGCCGAGCTCGGCCCGAGGTTGCTGCCGAAATTGGTCTCGACCTTGTTAATCGCGGCGAGCACCGGCCACGGGATGCCGTACGCGTTTCCGGCCGCCTGCCAGATGGGGAGGAGAGCCGCGAAGGACATCGCGCCGCTCTGCCCTTGCCCCTGCGCCGTCACGGTGAAAGGGATAACCGCGGGGCCGGCGCCGGGGTTCTGGTGATGCGGCCGTGCAACCCGGAACGTGTCTGCCCCCGCGGTGCCCGCGAGGGTCAAGGAGAGCACGAGCACTGCCCCGAGCAGGGGGAGAAGACGTCTCATGGCTACTGCTGGCCGGCGACGCGGAGCCGCGGCAACTCCTCGGGCTCCGCAGCCTCCTCGGGCGCAGGCTCGGGCCCAGCCTCGGGAGCCGCATCATCGTCCGCCAGGGCATCCAGCTGCGCAACGTGGGCCTGCTCCTTGACGGCACGGTCGAGCGCGATCAGGAAGTCGTGGCGGTTCGAGGCGGCGTTCGCCGCGATCTCGCGGTCGACCTTCTCAGCGAGCACGAGCTCGATCAGCGCCTTGCTGAAGGTCTGCATCTGGAAGAAATCGCCCTCGGCGATCGCCTCGGTGATCTCGTCGGGCTTGTTGTCGCGGATCAGGTCCGAGATCCGGGCGTTCGCGATCATGACTTCGACCGCCGGAACGCGTCCGCCGTCAAGCTTCGGGAGCAGCCGCTGGCTGATCACGCCGCGCAGGACGCCGGCCAGGATGGAACGGATCAGCTGCTGTTTGACGGCCGGGAAGAACTCGACCATCCGCCCGATCGTCTCGGACGCGTCGACGGTGTGCATCGTCGAGAGGACGAGGTGGCCCGACTCCGCTGCAGCCAGAGCGGTCTCGGCAGTCTCGGCGTCACGAAGCTCGCCGATCAGGATCACGTCCGGGTCCTGGCGAAGGCCCCGACGCAGCGCCTGCGCGAAGGAGGCGGTGTCGAGGCCAACTTCGCGCTGGTTGACGATGCAGCCGTGGTCGCCGTGGACGATCTCGATCGGGTCCTCGATCGTGACGATGTGCTGCCGCCGAGCGCGGTTGATGTGATCGATGATCGCCGCGAGCGTGGTCGTCTTTCCCGAGCCGGTTGCGCCCGTGACGAGGACGAGCCCGCGGTGCTCCTCTGCCAGGCGCCGGACGCCGGACGGCAGGGATAGCTCGTCGAAGTTCGGGACCACCCGGGGGATGACGCGGAAGGCGATCGAGATCGAGCCGCGCTGCCGGAAGCCGTTGACGCGGAACCGGGGGAGGCCTGCGGGCGAGTACGCGCTGTCGAGCTCCCCGGTCTCGAGAAACGTCTGCAGCCGCTTCGGCGTCTCGGCGCAGACCTGCTCTAGTGCGAGCTCGAGGTCGCGCTCGGACAGCTCGGGCTCGTCGTCCAGCACGCTCAGGTTGCCGTCGCGGCGCAGGATCGGAGGCCTCTCGATTTTGAGGTGGATGTCGCTTGCGCCGAGTTCGACGGCGCGTCGGAGCACGAGTTCGAGATCCATCGGCAACCTCCCAATCGGCCGGTTAGGGCACCGGCTTTAGGCCCGGTTCCCCCAGACGGGCTTGAGTTCGCTTGTTCATCCGGTCGGCGTCCTCGACGACACGACCGGCGCCGCACAGCGCCAGTACTCGCGGGTGGGGTGGACGGCGATCAGGTTGCACGAGTTGTTCGATTCGTCCGGCCATCCGTCGAGTCGGCCTTTCGTGCAGCTCAGCAATGTGGGGTCGTCCTGGCCGTTTTCGACGACCGGGCTACAGCTGCTCAGGAGACCGGCGTCCCTCAGAATCCGTCCGTCCTTGACGGCGGCCATCAACCCGATCACTAGGGCACCGACGACGATGATCTTCAGCAGCATCGGTCTTCTCCTGGCTTGTTCGCCGTCTGAGTCGGCATCGGGCGCCGGAGCGCCGATCCCTCCTTCGGACGAACTAGCGCGCGATCAGGGCCTCGAGCTCCCGCTCGAGCTCGGCGAGCTCGTTGCCGTGTCGTCCCAGGCCGCCGCCGAGATCGTCGAGCGTGTGCTCGAACCGCTCCCGCTCCTCGGCGACGAGCTGCAGGAGGCCGTCCCGTTCGGCCTCGAGCTCACGGATTTGCCGCTCCAGCTCCTCTGCGTTCCGGCGGGCGTCCTCCGACTCGCGCTCGCGCTGCGCCGCGAGATTCGCCAGGGCCTGCCGGTGTTCCGCCAGTTCCGAGCCGGTCGCGGCGAGCTCGGCTTCGAGCTCCGCGATGATGTGCTTCTTGCGGCGCCAGCGCGGCGCCGGCCGGGCGGCCGCCGGCTCGGGAGCCTCCTCCGCGAGGGTGGCGACGACCGAGTCCTTCTCACTCCCGCCGGCGATGATCGCCACGGCGCCGAGGAACGCGAACAGGCAGATCCCGGCGGCGTAGAGCACGCCGGTTCCGCCGCGCACGACCACGTAGGCAGCCGCGGCAGCCGCGACTCCCAGGCTGGCAACGCCCGCCGCGGCAAGCATCCGTGCCGGCGCGACTCTCACTGCAGGTGACCGCCCTGGATGATCGCCGCGAGCTCCTGCGTCTTCGTCAGGGCCCGCTCGAGGCGGTTGTTCCGGTCGGCCAGGTCGTGCCGCATGCGGTCGACGGCCTCCTGGTCGCGGAGGCGCTCGACGCGGATCCGCTGGAGCTCAGCCTCGAGCTCCTGTACGCGCTGCTCGCGCGCTGCCATCTCGCCGCCGAGCTCCTGCAGCTTGTTGCGCAGGTCCTGCAGCCGCGTGGCCTCGGTGTCGAAGGCCGTGAGGACGCGCTCGAGCGACCGTCCCCAGACCGGAGCGGCGGCAGCCGCACCGTTCGTGACCGGGTCGGTGCCGTTCGACGCAACTGCCATCGACGCGCCGTCGAGCAGGGACGCGAGCGTCGAGGTCTTGACGACGCCGATGTCGACGGCGCCGGAAAAGTGCTCGCGAATGCCCGCGATGCGCTCGGGGGTCGCGTCCGCCAGGACGACGCGGACGTTGCCGTCGCTGCAGCGGACCGGAGCGGCGCCGATGCGCGCGAGCTCCTCGCCTCCCACGCGGGTGGCGGATTCGCTGTCGATCAGAAGCGGCTCGTCGTCGAGGTAGGGGAGCTCCCAGGAACGTGCGGTCGCGATGGCCGCGTCGCGCTCGTCGCCGGGCTCGACGCGCTGTTCGTCGCCGAAGTCCTCAAACGTCGTCTCGCTCTCGAAGTAGTAGTCGTCCACTGCAAGCCTCCAGGTTGCGTATCTCGGGAGTTATCGGCTCTCCCAAGGCCGTTCTTTAGGCGTCGAGGCGTCTAAACCTGCGCGAGATAGACGCAGACGTCGCCGTTGGGGAGCGTGCGACCGCTGCGCACGACCTCGTAGACGGTCGGCTCGTCGTGATCGGGGAGCACGAGCTCGACGATCTGGCCCGCCTGCGGCGGCACGCCCGTCTGCGGGACGAGCTCGTAACCGTTCGGGCCCGGGACGAACAGCGAGTACTCGGTCTCTTTCGGCTCGGAGGTGGGCTGGTCGCTCTCGACCTCCTCGACCTCGGTCTCCTCGACCTCCGTCTCTGTCTCGGCGACGTAGGTCGCGGGCTCTTCGGCGAGCTCGGCCGCGAGCCGCCGGACCGTCTCGAGCGCCTCAAGCAGCCGCTGCGAGCCGAGCTGCAGCTGCCCCTCGCGCGCGTCGGCAGCGGAGGAAGCGGCGGCGAGCTGCTCGATGGAGGAGCCGAGCTCCTGCTCGAGCACCGTGCGCTGGGCGAGCAGCGTCTCCCGCTCCGCGTCGTGCAAGTCCTGCGCCTCGGCGAGCAAGCGTGTCCGCTCCTCGGCCTCCGCCTGAGCCTCGCCGGCCAGGATCTGGAGCCGCCCTACCTCGGCGACGGCGCGGTCGCGCTCGGCCTCGAGGGCGATCTGCGACTCGCGCACGCGCTCTGCCTGCCGCAGTAGTTCCCGAGCCTCCTCAAGCTCGGCGTTCAAATTGTCCCGCTCGTCGACGACGCCACGCAGCTCGGCCGCCGAGCTCTCGCGTACCTCGGCGAGGATGTGCTGGAGCCGTTCGACCTCGGTGCGAAGCTCGTCCCGCTCCTCGGCCGTGGGACCGAGGACGGCCAGCCGCTCGAGGGTCTCGCCGAGCTCCTGCTGGAGCTGCTCGCGCTGCGCGACGCTCTCGTCGCGCTGGGTCGTGAGCTTGTCGCGCTCGCCGGCATGCCGCTCCTGCTCCTCGGCCAGGCGGCGCTCCTGCTCCGCGGTAGAGGCCTGCGCCTCCGCGAGTGCGGTCTGCACGCTGTCGAGCTGCTCGCGGGCGTGATCGCGCTTCTCGCGGAGCCGACCGAGCTCCTGTTCGTGCGCGGCCTGCGCCTCGGCGAGTGAGGACTGGAGCTGCTCGACCTCGGTGCGCATTCTGTCCCGCTCCAGGGCGGAGGGGCCTGCGGCGGCGAGCTGCTCGAGCGCCGCCCCGAGCTCCTCCTGGAGTCGGTCGCGCTGGGTCGTGAGCTCGTCCCGGTGCGCGCTGACTTCGTCGCGCTGCGCCGTGAGCTCGCCGATTTCGCCCGCGTGCCGCTCGCGTTCCTCGGCGAACCGGCTCTCGTGGTCGGCGGCCGCGGCCTGCGCCTCGGCGAGCGAAGCGCGGAGCCGCTCGAGCTCGGTCGCGAGCTCGTCGCGCTCCTCTTGAAGCCGCGCGTAATCCTGCTGGCGCTCGGTCGCCGTCTCGGCGACGGCGGTCTGCAGACGCTCGATCTCCGAGGTCGCGCGGTCGTGCTCCTCTTGCAGCATGGCCAGGTTCTGCTCGTGCGTCGTCTGCGCCTCGGCGAGCGCTGCCGCAAGCCTCTCGACGTCGGCCTGCAGCCGCTCCTGCTCGGCAGCCGCGGCGCCCTGCAGACGCTCGACCTCCCCGGAGGTTTGCGTCTGCTCCTCCTGCAGCCGGGCGAGCCTCTGCTCGTGCTCGGCCTGCGTCGCGGAGAGCGCGCTCTCGAGCCTCTCGACCTCAGTGAGCAGACGGTCCTGCTCGTCTGCCGCGGCCTGCGCCTCCGAGAGGACGGCTTCTAGGCGCTCGACTTCGCTGCGCAGCTGCTCCAACTCGGTGGGGTCGACGTCAACGGCAGGCGGAACTTCCGCGCTCGGCTCGGCTTCGTCGGGCGTCTCGTCGGGCTCGGTGTGCACGGTCTCCTCCGGAGCGGTTTCCGGCTCCTCAACAGTCGTCTCGACCGCCTCGGCGACTTCCTCGACTTCATCGACTTCCGAAGCCTTCTCAACCTCCTCCGGCTCGGTTTCGAGGGGAACGGCGGCAACGGAAGACGGCTCCTCGACGGCCTCGGGTTCGACGGAGACGTCAGTCGGTGCGTCGTCGGTGGGCTCGGCGTCGGGCCGCGTCGCGGGCGCGACGGCGGTCGGCGCCAGCCGAAGCTTGGGGAGGTCGGTGCGCGTCCCCTCCGCGTCGGGCTGCTCGTCCTTGGGCGGGACGCCGAGCGCGAAGCCGTACTCGGTCCTGAGCGCGCCGCCGCTCTGCATTGCGAGCGCATGCGCGACCGCCGCGCCCGAGGCGAAGCCGAGCTCCACGATGATCTGGCCCAGCGGGCGATTCGACTGCTGCTGCACCTCGAGGACGGTCGCGAGCTGTTCCTGGCTGATCAGCCCGAGCTCGGTCATCAGCTCGCCGAGCTGACGCTGCGGCATGCGCTCGGAAGCGCTCATGCCAGAGACCAGACCCGCCGCAGGGCAATCACGTGGCTTACATCGGCTGAAAGAGCATCGAACTTGAATGCAGCGGACATCGGACTACAAACGCCAGTTCGAGGGATGGCTTGAAGGGCAGTAAAGGCCGAAAATTGCGCCAGGACGACTGCGGCGTCCGCTACAGCCGAGTGGAAAAGGAGCGCCGCAATGCCCAGCACCATCGAGGAGAGCGTCACCCACAAGGACAGCCTGCTCGAGGTCGAGTACGACTTCGCTCGGAGAGAAGCCGAGAAAGCCGAGCTCGCCCGGGACGTGGAAGCCCAGCACGAGCGGTTGCACACCCTGAGAGCGATTGTGCTCGAGGAGCTCACGAAGCAGCGGCGGGTCACGATGCCGCGCTGGCCGAGTGGGCCGAAGGTCGTCGCTCCAACGCTCGTCGATGAGGACGAGTGGTGGAACAAGATGCTCGGGAGGAATAAGGCGGCTTAGCCGCGCCCCGCGGTGGGGGAGCTCGCGCGAGCTGCAAGCACCGACGGCGAAGCCGCCGGTGCGCGGCGTAAACCGCGGGAGCTCCTCCGGCGAGGTCAGGGAGGACCGGTCGTCGTCGTGGTCGGCGGCGGCGCGGTGGTGGTCGGTGGTGGCGGATTCGTGGTCGGCGGCGGCACTGTCGTCGTCGGGAGCGTGCGCGTCGTGGTCCGCGTGGTCGTGCGAGCGGTCGTCGTCCTGGCAGTGGTGGTTCTCTGCTGAGTCGTGGTCTGGCCCTTGTGGTGCTGCTTGTGCTTGCAGCCGTCGTGCGGGCGCGCGTTCCGCCACATGCGCGCGAACTGGTAGCGGCCGCACCACGGCTTGAACGGCGGAGACCCCGGACTCGCGAATTGCTCCACAGGCTGCCCCTGCAGCGCAACGGTCATGAGCGTGTGCCAGATCTCGGCCGGCAGCGTGCCTCCCGTGACGCCGGGGATCCCATGCACGCCGCGCATCGGCCGCTCGCTCGTGGGATAGCCGACCCAGGTGACCGTCATCAGCTGCGGCACCCAGCCCGCGAACCAGGCGTCGGCGAAGCTGTCGGTCGTCCCCGTCTTCCCGGCGGCGGGCCGGCCGGCGAGCGCTGCCGCCGTGCCGGTGCCGGACTTGACGTTCGCCTCGAGCACCCGCATGACCACGCCCGCGACCTTGGGGTCGACGATCTGCTTCCCCTTAGGCTGCGACGCCTGCTCGGTGTGACCGCCGGGGAAGACGACCTTCTCGAGGATGGTCGGGTCGTGCGCGATCCCGCCGTCCGCGAGTGTTGCGTAGGCGCTCGCGAGGTCGAGCGGGCTGACGGCATTCACTCCGAGCACGATCGAGGGGACGGGCTTCAGCTTCGACTGGATCCCCATCCGGTGGGCGAGCTGGGCAACCGACTCGGGGCCGAGGTCGAGGGTCAGGCGTGCGTAGACCGTGTTGTCGGAGAGCAGGGTCGCCTGCGTGAGCGGGATCCGTCCCGAGTACGTGTTCTCGAACGTGTGCACGTGCCAGTTGTCCGGCCCGACGAACGGAGCCGAGAGGTACTGCGTCGAGTAAGGGTTGATCTCGTGCTGCACGGCCTGCGTGAGGACGAACATCTTGAAGGTCGATCCCGCCTGCCTCTGGCCGTCGACCGGCAGGTCGTAGGCGATCTGCTGACCGGTCTGCGCGATCGCCATCGCGCGGATCTGCCCGGTCTTCGGGTCGATCGAGACGACCGAGCCGGCCGGGTCGCCCTTGTGGTCGAGCGTCCCGAGGATTGCGTGCGTCGCGTCGGTCTGCATCTTCGCGTTCAGCGTCGTGTAGATCCGCAGGCCGCCGCGGCGGACTCGCTCGGCGCCGTACTGATGCACGAGCTGGCTCGTGATGTAGTCGGTCAGATAGGTCTCACCCGCGAGGCCCGGCGCCCGTTGCGGATGCAGGCCGAGCGGGCTGGCGAGCGCTCGTCGGTACTGCGCTCGCGTGATGTCGCCGTTGTCGAGCAGCGCCCGCAAGACCTCTGCTCGGCGTGCCTTCGCAGCGTCCGGCCGGTTCACCGGGTCGTAGGCCGACGGCGCCTGAGGCAGCCCCGCGAGCAGCGCCGCCTGCTCGAGCGAGAGATCCTTAGCGTCCACGCCGAAGTACGCGTGAGCCGCGGCCTGGATCCCGTACGCCTGCTGGCCGAAGTAGATGTCGTTGAGATACGTCGCGAGGATGCGGTCCTTGCTCCACTGCTGGTCGAGTTGGACGGCGAGGCAGGCCTCGTTGAGCTTCCGGGAGAGCGACTGCTGGGGGGTGAGATAGAGGTTGCGGATCAGCTGCTGCTCGATCGTCGACCCGCCCTGCGTGATCCCGCCCGACGAGACGTCGCTCTTCAGCGCGCGGATGATCCCGATGTAGTCGATCCCGTTGTTCGACCAGAAACGCCGGTCCTCGGTGGCGACGATCGCCTTCCGCATGACGGGGTTGATCTGCTCGAGCGAGACGGGTTGCCGGTTGCCGCTCGCGCCGAGCAGCCCGAGTTGCGTGCCGTCGCTCGAGAGCAGGATGCTCGCCTGGGACGGCCCGTGCGCCTCGAGGCCGTCGAGGCTGCACGAGTACCAGAAGAACGGCCCGCCGACGGCGGTGCCCACGGCGAAGGCGCCGATGAACACGACGATGCAAGCGGCTGCGATCTGCAGCCACCGCACCCAGCGCCGACCTCCGTTGCGCGCGTTGCCGTCTCCCATGGCGACGTCGGGTAAACGTCGCGGGCCGCGTCTGGTTACGGCTCAGCGGCCGAGGAGGCGGGCGAGCAGGCTGCGCTTCGGCGGCTCGGGCTCCGGAGCCGGCGGCTCGGGTTGCTCTTCCGCCTGCGGCTGGGCCGGCAAGTCATCCTCCGGCGGGAGCATCGAACGCGGCACCGCTCCCCGCTCGCGCTGGGCGCGGATCGCGGCGTTCATCTCCTCACGCTGCGACTCGTCCTCCACCGCCTTCAGGGTACGCCGCACGGGACGAGCCTCCTCTCGTAATCTCGCGGCCATGTGCTTCGACCTCGACTCCGAGCCGCCGATCCCGCGGATCTCGGGCGCCGCGGTCTCCCACGAGGACGTCGTCGGCGAGAGCGAGGACGGCAACAGGTTCGCGGCCTTCCGGGCGATGCCCGAGGAGGACGTCTCGACCGGCGTCGTGATCCTGCCGGACGTCCGCGGCCTCTACCGCTTCTACGAGGAGCTCGCTTTGCGCTTCGCCGAGCGCGGCCACGCCGCCATCGCCTTCGACTACTTCGGCCGCACTGCCGGCGTCGAGAAGCGGCCCGACGACTGGGACTACATGCC
>DATFSG010000063.1:0-3858 GCA_035262765.1 Gaiellaceae bacterium
AGGAAGCCGCGGCCGAGCGGGCTGTAGGCGACGAAGCCGATGCCGAGCTCGCGGCAGGTCGGGAGCGGGCCGTCCTCGGGATCGCGCGTCCACAGCGAGTACTCGGTCTGGAGCGCCGAGATCGGGTGGACGGCGTGCGCACGCCGGATCGTCTCCGGCGAGGCCTCCGACAGCCCGAGGTAGCGAACCTTGCCCGCCTCGACGAGCTCCGCCATCGCGCCGACCGTCTCCTCGATCGGCACGCGGGAGTCGACGCGGTGCTGGTAGTAGAGGTCGACGTGGTCGAGGCCGAGCCGCTCGAGGGACGCCTCGCACGCCTGTCGCACGTACTCGGCGTCGCCGCGGATCTCGCGGGAGCCGTCGTCGTTGCGCACGTTGCCGAACTTCGTGGCGAGCACGACCCCGTCGCGCCGGTCGGCGATCGCCTTCCCGACAAGCTTCTCGTTCGCGCCGCGGCCGTACATGTCCGCCGTGTCGAGAAAGTCGATCCCGAGTTCGAGCGATCGGTGGATCGTCGCGATCGCCTCGCCCTCGTCGGTCGTGCCGTAGAACTCCGACATCCCCATGCACCCGAGGCCGAGAACAGAGACCTCGAGGCCTTGCGTTCCGAGCTTGCGTTTGTCCATACGGGCGACGCTACCCGCGCCGCCTGCCTCTAAGCGGCCGGGAACACGAAGGGCGTCGTCGTCGTGATCGCGACGAAGCCGAGCCGCTCGAGGATCGGGCGGCTCGTGGGCAGCGCGTCGACGTAGAGCCAGCGGTACCCGGCCGCGCGCGCCAGCTCCGCGCGCCGGGCGACGGTCGCCCGGTACAGGCCGCGGCCCCGGAACTCGGGCAGCGTGACACCGCCGAAGAGGCCGGCGAACTCCACTCCCGGATCGAGATCGACCCGTCCGCTCGAGACCGGCTCGCCGTCGACATACGCGACGACCGGAACCGCGTTCTGCGGGAACGAGCCGTGGGAGCGGCCGAAGACGCGGTGTGCGAGGTCCAGCAGCGCGTCATGGTCTTCGCGCAGCTCGACGTCCTCGGGCGGCGGCGCGATCGAGGCGGCCTCGGCGACCACGACCGTCTCCTCGTCCTCCGGCTCGAGCCCGGCTGCGAGCAGGCGCTCGCGCAGCTCCGGGCCGTCGTGCGAGTAGTACTTCCACTCGACGTGGCCCGGTACTTGGCGCATCCGCGCGATCAGCGGCTCGACCTCACCGTCGTCGGGCCGCCAGAGCACCGCGCTCCAGCCCTTGCCGACGTAGAGGTTGTCCGGCGCGGCCCGGCGCCGCATCTGCTCGTCGAAATGCCCGAGGATCTCGGTCGAATCCACGGCCGCAGGCTATAGTGGGCCGCCGTTATGGCCGTCCCGAAGCGGAAAACCTCCAAGTCGCGCCGCGACAAGCGTCGCGCGACCCACGCGATCAGCGCGCCGAAGGTCAACGTCTGCCCGACGTGCGGCCAGCCGAAGCGCCCGCACCGCGTCTGCCCGACCTGCGGCACCTACAGGGGCCGCGAGGTCGAGCCGCTCCACACTCACGCTCCGTAGAGTCCCCACATGATCCGCGTCGCCGTCGATGCGATGGGCAGCGACCGTGGCGCGAGTGCCGTGATCGAGGGCGCGCTCGCCGCGCGCGCCGACGGGATCGAGCCGATCGTCTTCGGCTCGCCGGACCTCGACACGCGGGGTCTCGCGCTCGTCCCCACCACCCAGGTCGTCGGCATGGACGAGAAACCGGCTGACGCATTCCGCACGAAGGACGACAGCTCGCTGGTGCGCGCCGTCAAGGCCGTCGCCGACGGGGAGGCCAACGCGGTCGTGTCAGCCGGCAACACGGGGGCGATGCTCGCGGCCGGCCTCGTCCTGCTGCGGCGCGTCCCCGGCGTGCGCCGCCCGGCAATCGCCGTGCCCATCCCGGCCCGCAAAGGCCCGTCGGTCCTGATCGACGCGGGCGCGAACGCCGACTGCCGTGCCGAGCACCTGCTCCAGTTCGCGACGATGGGAGCGGTCTTCGCGGAGGAGATTCTCGAAATCGCCCGCCCGACCGTCCGCCTGCTCTCGATCGGCGAGGAACCCGAGAAGGGGAACCAGCTCACGCTCGAGGCGCACGAGTTGCTCGTGGCCTCAGACCTCGACTTCCGCGGCAACGCCGAGGGCCGCGACATTCTCGAAGGCGCGGCCGACGTCCTCGTCACCGACGGCTTCACGGGCAACGTCGCGCTCAAAGCGGTCGAGGGGACGATCCGCACCCTCCTCGACTCCCTGCGCGAGGAGATCACCGCCAGCACGCCGGGAACCCTCGGCGGGCTGCTGATCCGCCCGGCCGCCAGGCGGCTCCGCAAGCGCCTCGACCCCGACACGTACGGCGGCGCGTATCTCCTCGGCCTGCGCGGGCTCGTCGTGATCGCACACGGCAATTCGTCGGCCACGGCGATCGCCAACGCGATTCGTCTTGCCGCGCGTGGCGTCGACCACGACGTCGTGGGCCGTCTCGCGGCACGCCTCGGCCAAGCGCAGCGGGCGGAGATTGTATGATCGGCGCGCTTTTCCAGCCCCACGACACAACGAGGTGACATGGCAGCGTCGCGCGAGGAAGTCTACGAGCGGGTCAAGGAGGTCCTCACCGAGCAGCTCGGGATCGATGAGGCGGACATCACGGAAGAGGCTTCCTTCCAGGAGGATCTCGACGCCGACTCACTCGACCTCGTCGAGCTGATCATGGAGCTCGAGGATCAGTTCGGGATCAAGATCTCGGACGAGGACGCCCAGAAGATCCAGACCGTCGGCCAGGCCGTCGACTACGTCACTTCGCACCAGTAGCCGGCTCGGACCTCGCGCAGCTGATCGACGGGCTTCCGCCGGAGCTGGCGGAGCCCGTGTTCACCCACACGTCGTGGGCGAGCGACCGTAGCGCGTCGTACGAGCGGCTCGAGTTCCTCGGCGACAGCGTGCTCGAGCTCGCGGTGGCGCATGCGCTCTACGTGCGCCACCCAGATTTTTCCGAGGGAAAGCTCGCCAAGGTGCGCTCGCACGTCGTCTCTCGCGCGACCTGCGCGGAGGTGGCGCGCGAGCTCGGTCTCGGGGATCGCCTGGTCGCGCAGGCGGCTCCCACGCAGACGGAGGAGGAGCTCGAGCGCCTCTCGGTCAACCGCAACGTGCTTGCGGCGGTCATCGAGGCGGCGCTCGGTGCGATCTTCCTCCGGCACGGCTTCCTCGCAATCGAGGACGCGGTCGTCGACGCCTTTTCCGACCAGATCGAGCATGCGCTCACTTCGCGCGTCGACCACAAGACCGACCTGCAGGAGCTGCTTGCCCGCACCGGCCGCCAGGTGACGTACACAGAGGTCTCCGTCGAGGGGCCGCCGCACGAGCGCAGCTTCACCTGCGCCGCGATCATCGACGGCGAGGAGCTCGGTCGCGGCGAGGGACGCACGAAGAAGGCTGCTGAGCAGGAAGCGGCGCGCGAGGCGCTCGGCAAGCTCGACGCAGACGACGTTTCCTGAGTTTTCTGGCATCATGCGCCGCCTCATGGCCGAGCGGCGTCCCACGAATTCCGAGCTGCGCTTGCGGCGGCTCGCCGAGGAAGAGCCCGATTCCGAGCCCCGCGGGATCCTCGAGATCTTCGTGGAGGGCGACCAGGCCGACGAGGACGCGCCGCTCGCGCGCGACGACGAGCAGCACGACCGGCAGTAGCGTCCTGCCGCGTCTTTAGGGTGGCGGGCGGTGCACCTGCGCGCTATCAAGCTGCGTGGCTTCAAGTCGTTCCCCGACCCGGTCGAGGTTCGGCTCGAGCCGGGCGTCGGCGTGATCGTCGGCCCGAACGGCTCGGGCAAGTCCAACGTCTCCGACGCGATTCGCTGGGCCGCCGGCTC
>DATFSG010000064.1:0-6164 GCA_035262765.1 Gaiellaceae bacterium
CGAGCGAGTGCTCGCGCTCGCGAGGGGAATCGAGCGGCCGCGGATCCTCGACGTCGGGGTCGGGTCGGGTGCGATCGCGCTCGCGCTCAAGGACGAGCGGCCGGACGCGCAGGTGACCGGTGTCGATGTCTCGGCCGATGCACTTGCACTCGCCGGTGAGAACGCCGAGCGCCTGGGTCTCGAGGTCGAGCTGCGTATTGGCGAGGGCGCCGTCGTTGCCGGCGAGGGCTGGGACCTCGTGGTCGCGAACCCGCCTTATGTCGAGAACCTGGCGGACGTTCCCCAGGAGCTGCGCTGGGAGCCGGCTGTCGCGCTCGTCGGTAGCGGCGAGCACGAGCGGCTCGCGCGCGCGGCGAAGGCGAGCTTCATCGTCTTCGAGGTGGGAGACGGCCAGGCGGGCGACGTCGCCGAAGTGCTCGGTGCTGCCGGGTGGGAGCAGGTCCGTGTGACGAACGACTTGACGGGAACCGAGCGTGTCGTGGAGGCGGAAAAGTGAATGATGCCGTTGCTGCGCTGCGCGCCGGCCGGGCGGTGATTCTCCCGACCGACACCGTGTACGGGCTGTGCGCGCTACCCGAGCACGAGGACGTTCTGTACGAGCTCAAGGGCCGCGATCGCTCGAAGCCGGTCGCCCTGCTCGCCGCCGACGTCGACGCCCTCGTCGCCTCGGTGCCGGGCCTCGATCGCTCAACGCTCGAGAAGTACCTCCCAGGGCCGTACACGCTGGTCTTCGGGGACGTGGGGGTCCGCGTGCCCGACTTGCCGGCTTCGGCAGCCGAGGTCGTCCGCGCGGTGGGAGTCGTCGCGTCAACGAGCGCGAACGTCTCCGGCGGGCCGGACCCGTGCCGAGTCGATCAGATCCCAGGGGAGATCCGAGCGGCGTGCGGAGCGATCGTCGACGCCGGCGAGCTGCCCGGCGTCCCATCCACGGTGCTTGACCTAACGAGCGGCGAGCCGCGTGTCCTACGGCGTGGCGCCGGCCCACTTCCCTGAGGGTGTCTGCCACGGGCCTTGCGCGTGCCGTCGCTGCCCTGCCGTAGCATCGAACCCGTGGCGACGACGCAGATGACGTTCCAGGAGCTGAAGCACGAGGGCCTCGACTCGGTCGATCCCGAGATCGCGCGGCTGCTCGGCGCTGAGCTCGAGCGCCAGCGCGGGCAGATCGAGCTGATCGCCTCCGAGAACTTCACCTGGCCGGCCGTCCTCGAGGCGGTCGGCTCGGTGCCGACGAACAAGTACGCGGAGGGCTATCCGGGCCGCCGCTACTACGGCGGGTGCGAGGTGATCGACGAGATCGAGCTGCTCGCGATCGACCGCGCGAAGGAGCTGTTCGGCGCCGAGCACGCGAATGTCCAGCCGCACGCGGGCGCGCAGACGAACATGGCCGTTTACGCCGCCGTGATGGAACCGGGCGACACGCTGATGGCGCTCGCGCTCAACCAGGGCGGGCACCTCACGCACGGCCACAAGGTCAACTTCTCGGGCCGTCTCTACAACGTCGCGCACTACGAAGTCTCGCGCGAGACGATGACCGTCGACTACGACGACGTGCTCGCGCGGGCGAAGGAGGCGCGTCCCAAGGTGCTCGTCTGCGGCGGCTCCGCCTATCCCCGCACGGTCGAGACCGACCGCTTCCGGGCGATCGCGGACGAGGTCGGCGCGATCCTCCTCTGCGACATGGCGCACTTCGCGGGCCTCGTTGCCGCAGGACTCCAGCCGAATCCCGTCGAGCACTGCGACTTCGTCACCTCGACGACCCACAAGACGCTCGCCGGCCCGCGCGCGGGCTTCATCCTCTGCCGTGAGGAGCACGCCAAGGCGCTCGACTCCGCGGTCATGCCGGGGATGCAGGGCGGCCCGCTCGAGCACACGATCGCGGCCAAGGCGACGTGCTTCCGGATCGCGATGACCGACGCCTTCCGCGAGTACCAGGCCCAGGTCCGCCGCAACGCCGACACCCTCGGCGAGACGCTGCTCGAGGGCGGGCTCTCGCTCGTCACCGGTGGCACCGACACGCACCTCCTGCTCGTCGACCTGAGCGACTCCGAGTGGACGGGCAAAGACGCGGAGGAGCGGCTGGGCGAGATCGGCGTCACGGTCAACCGCAACACGATCCCGTTCGACGAGCGCTCGCCGTTCGTCACCTCGGGGATCCGGCTAGGCTCGCCGGCCATGACGATGCGCGGCCTCGACGAGGACGACTTCCGCGAGGTGGGGCGGATCATCTGCGAGGCGCTGACGGAGTCGCCGGACCTCGACGGGCTGCGCGCTCGGGTCGGGGCGCTGTGCGCGCAGCGGCCGCTCTACGAGGGGTTCCGCGGCTACACCACCTACGTCGCTTGACCGAGCCGCGCCTCACCGTCGTCGAGCACCCGCTCGTCCAGCACAAGCTGAGCTACCTCCGCGACCAGGACACGCCGACCGTCCACTTCCGCAAGCTCGCGAACGAGATCACGCTCCTGCTCACGTACGAGGCAACGAAGGACATGCCGACCGAGCCGGCGGACGTCGACACGCCGCTCGAGCGGATGACGGCGCAGCGCATCTCCGGCAAGAAGGTCGCGGTCTGCCCGGTGCTGCGGGCGGGAGTCGGCATGCTCGACGGCGTCCTCTCGCTCGTCTCGAGTGCGCGCGTCGGCTTCGTGGGGATGTACCGCGACGAGGAGACGCTCGAGCCCGTCCAGTACTACCTCAAGCTCCCCGACGACCTGTCCGAGCGGGACGCGATCGTCCTCGACCCGATGCTCGCCACCGGCCACTCGAGCTGCGCCGCGATCGCGGCGGTGAAGGAGGCGGGAGCGCAGTCGGTGACGCTGGTGTGCATCGTCGCGGCGCCGCCGGGAATCGAGGAGGTGCACCGCCGGCACCCCGACGTGCACATCGTGTGCGCCGCGGTCGACCGGGGCCTGAACGGGCAAGGCTTCATCGTCCCGGGACTCGGCGACGCCGGCGACCGCCTGTACGGGACGAAGTAGCTCCGATGGAGGGTGGGTGCGCCTGCGGCGAGGTGCGGTACCGCCTCCGACAGTCACCGCTCTTCGTGCATTGCTGCCACTGCCTCAATTGCCAGCGTCAGACCGGTGCCGCATTCGCCATCAACATGCTGCTCGAGAGCGAGTACGTCGAGTCGCTCGGGAGCGAGCCGGAGCGTGTGCCTGTTCCTCGCTCCGGAGCGAAGCGCCAGCAGATCTACCGCTGCCCGACCTGCAAGACCGCGGTCTGGAGCACATACACGGGGAAGAGCCTGCTCTTCGTTCGTGCTGGAACGCTCGACGACCCGGCTGCGATCACACCGGACGTGCACATCTACACGCGGTCGAAGGTTCCGTGGCTGACTCTTCCTGAGTCCACACCGGCGTTCACGAGCTACTACGACATGCAGCAGCTCTGGCCGCCTGAGAGCCTCGAACGTCTGGCTGCCCTTCGGGCCGGCTAGCCGGGAGGCGGGCCAGCGCTCGACGAGCGCAGCGAGCCCTGCAGCTGCTCGACCTGCTGACGGATCAGGGACGTCGAGTACGAGAGCTGCTCCTGGGTCGGAGCCGCCGAGCCGAGCCGGAGCGTCCGGTCGGACTCGAGCGCGCGGACGAGATCCTCGAGCCTTGCGCGCACGCCGCCGACCGAGGCTCTCGCGGCGTCGTCGGGCGCGCTAGCCTCGAGCGCGCGCGCATCCGCCGTCAGCGCCTCGATCTTCCCGGTCACGACCGAGCCCTGCGCGAGGACGTCGTCCAGCGCGACCAGGCAGCGGCGGTTGAGGCTCGCGGCCTTCGCCTGCCAGGCTGTTGCCTTGCCCCGGCTTCGCTGCCAGAGCCCGACCCCGATCAGCACCGCGGCGAGAACGAGGCCGAGGATGATCCAGACCCACGGCGTGCTGTTCGAGGAGGACGAGGCAGCTGTCGTCGCCGTCGTGGGGGCCGTGGTCGTCGTCGGTTCCGAGGTGGTCGCGGGAACAGTTGCGGTGGTCGTCGCCTGCACCGTGGTGACGGCGGTGACCACCGTCGTGTTGGACTCGGTGAGCGTCTGGGTTGTCGTCACCGTCCCGGTCTCGGTGACGGTCGTCAGCGTGTCCGCTGCGCGCCCGCCCGCGGCGGTGACGGCGGCGAGCGCAAAGCCCGCCACCGCGAGGAACACGAGCGCTGCCCCGACCCGAACCGATTTCCGCCTCACGATCCGCACGAGGTCAAGCTTCCGACGCGGCTTGCGCACGTTGCACCACCCCGATCGGATGATTTCTAAGCGCGGTCGGTGAAAGAGGCGTTGACCGCGGCGTTGTTGGGCAGGTCACCAAGCCGCGTGAAGGTGCCATCGTCGGCGATCTCCTGTGCGGCTGCGATGAATGCGGCCTGCGCCACGCGAGCGAGCGAGCCGCCGAGGCTGATTCGGCGGACGCCTAGCTCGGCGGCCGCGCCGAGCGTGATGAACGGCTTGTAGACGAGGAGGTTCACCGGCTTCGGCGCCACCGCGGCGACGACCGCTGAGATCTGCTCGGGCGTATCGATGAACGGCGCGTAGACGCAATCGGCGCCCGCCTCGGCGTACGCCTGCAGCCGGCGGATCGTCTCCTCGAGGTCGGGCCTGCCCGCAACGAACCCCTCGGAGCGGCCGGTGAGGAGGATGCCCGTGCCGCTCTCGTCGATCGCACTGCGCGCCGCCCGAATCCGTTCGACGGCCAGGTCGATGGGATAGAGCGGCTCGTCGGCGCCTCTCGTCGAGTCCTCGATCGAGAGGCCGGCGAGCCCGGTCGCGGCTGCGAGCTTGACGCTCTCGGCGACTCCGTCCGGATCGTCGGCGTAGCCGCCCTCGAAGTCCGCGCTGACCGGGATTTCGACGGCGCGTGCGATCTCGCCGAGGTGCTCCAGCATCTCGACGCGCCCGACTCCCTGGTCGGGGCGGGCGATCGACCAGGCGAAGCCGGCGCTCGTTGTCGCCAGCGCCTTGAAACCCATGCTCTCGAGGAGGACCGCGCTGCCGACGTCCCAGGGATTCGGGATCACGAAGCAGCCCTCTTCGTGCAGCTGGCGGAAGGCCTCGACCTTGTCGCTCTGCGACGTCATGCCGCGAATAGTCGCTTTTCAGCCGCGAGCTGTGTCGGCCAGTCGAGCCGGTCGGCGCCGGCGAAGCGCAGATAGGCGCCGAGCGCGTCGCGCATGGCCTCGACGAACCCGTCGGCCCTGCGCGGCGCGAATCCGTCCTCCCACCAGAGACCGAGCACCTCGACGCGGCTCTCGTCGCGGTCGATGCGGGGCTCGATCCGGCCGACGAGCCGGTCGCCGAAGAGGATCGGGAGCACGTAGTAGCCCCAGCGGCGCTTCTCGGGCTTGAAGAAGCCCTCCCAGACGAAGTCGAAGCCGAACAGGCCGTCGAGGAGCTTGGTGTCCCAGAGCAGCGAGTCGAACGGGGCGATGAACGCGACCGAAGACGGCGGCTTCGGCGGCGTCTCCAGCGAGGCGAGCTCCTCGGCAGGAACGAAGCGCTTGCCGCGCAGGCCCTCGATCTCAACGGGGACGAGGGCGCCGCTCTCGACGAGTTCCTTGTGCAACTCGCGGCGGACGTCCGGGTTGGCGATGCGCGCGAACGTGCCGCCGGCGCCGCCCGCGCCGAGCAGGCCGTGGGCACGGTGGCGCGAGAGCTGCTTGTGCCGGAGCTGCTCCCGCTCGGGCACCTCCTGCGCGAGCAGCTTGGCCGGGAGCAGTCGCTCGATCACGTCGTAGTAGCGCGTGTTGCCCTCGCGCCGCGCGAGCCCGATCGTTCCCGCGACGGTGTATGCCTCGAGAACCGAGCGCACCGCGTTCTCCGGCAGCCCGAACCAGTCCTTCGTCGCGCCGCTCTCGCGCTCGAAGTCGGCCGAGGAAAGCGGCCCGTCCGCCCGGATCCGCTCGAGCACCTGCTCGGCAACCGCCGCGTTCTCCGACAGTGCCGCGGCGTGGAACCGAGAGCCTTTGCGGCCCGCGTTGACGCGATACCAGGGGAACTCGCCCGCCGGAATGAACGACAGCGCCTTGTTGGTCGTCTCGAAGATCTTGCGGCGCTCGTAGAGCGCCTCGCACCAGGCAGGCTCGTAGCCCGCAACGCGCGCGTGCAGCATCAGGTCGTGGTTCCGGCCCGCGACCGCGATCGGGTCGAACTGGATCGAGCCGAGCTTTCGGATCACCTCCAGCACTCCGTCC
>DATFSG010000065.1:0-3915 GCA_035262765.1 Gaiellaceae bacterium
TGTCGTCCACGACGAGCCCGAAATGCGGTTCCTCCGTGCGCGGGCCCCGTTCGAACAGAGCGAGGAACTGGTCGCCCATCCGGAGAAATGCGGCACCCGGGATGCGGCTCACATCCGTGGGCTGGAATAGGTCAGTGTAGAACGCGACCGACTCGTCGATGTCGTCGACCTGGAGCGCGACGTGGTTGATCCCTACGAGACGTGGCTTCATGGAGCGAACCAACGACGGCGGCGCGCGCCGCATGCCCGCAGCGCGGGAGTAGGCTCGTCCCATGTCGTCCGGCACCGACCCCTCTCTCTCGGCTTCGCAGCTGGTAAGGCTTGCCGACGTGGGCGAGCGGCGGTCGGCAGACATCGGCCATGTGTTGTTCCAGCTAGGAGACGCCGCGTATGAGTTCATCGCCGTCGAAGAGGGCGAGGTCGTGGTTCTCGACGGCGCCGGCAACGAGATCATCCGCTGCGGGCCGACGAAGTTTCTGGGTGAGCTGAACCTGCTGTCGGGCCAGACGGTCTTCCTGACCGCGGTCGTAACGAAGCCGCTCCGGTACGTCGCCGTCGACCGGATCGCCCTTCGCGACTTGCTCTTCGAGGACAGTCAGCTCAGCGATCTCCTCCTCTCGACCTTCATCGCTCGACGCGAAGCGCTCCAGCAGGTACAGGGCATCGGCCTCGAGATCGTGGGGCCGCGGTCGTCCGAGAGCACGATGCGGCTGCTCGACTTCGTGCGGGCAAACCGCTTGCCGTACTCATGGCGCGACGAGTCGCCGGCGGACGGCCAAGAGCCTCCGCTGGTGCGGCTCCCCGGCGGCGCTGAGCTGGAGCAGCCTTCGGCGGGCGACGTGCTTCGGGCGCTCGGCGTGGGCCGGGAGCTCGAGCCGCGTGAAGAGGTCGACTTGCTGGTGGTGGGCGCGGGACCGGCGGGGCTTGCTGCAGCTGTCTACGGAGCCTCCGAGGGCCTCGACACGCTCATGGTCGAGAGCACCGCTCTCGGCGGTCAGGCTGGATCGTCGCGCCGGATCGAGAACTATCTCGGCTTCCCGGCCGGAATCACCGGCGATGAGCTGACGGGCCGCGCTGTGACCCAGGCCCGGAAGTTCGGTGCCCGGCCGGCCTCGCCGTATCGCGCGACTGCGCTCAGGCCCGGCGACAGCAACCACGTCGTCGAGCTCGAGGGCGGGCACGAGGTCGCCGCTCGGGCCGTTGTGCTTGCGACCGGCGCCGAGTACCGGCGGCTGCCGCTCGAGGATCTCCGGGAGTACGAAGGGCTGAGCGTCTTCTACGCCGCCGGTCCTCCCGAGAAGCACCTCTGCGGCGCATCGCGCGTCGCGGTCGTCGGTGGCGGCAATTCCGCCGGCCAGGCTGCGGTCTGGCTGGCCAAAGGGAACGCGCTCGTGACGCTCCTGCACCGGCGGGCCGATCTCAGCGAGACGATGTCCGACTACCTGATCCGAGAAGTCGAGCGATCCGGCGCCGAAATCCGTGACCGCAGCGAGATTGCAGAGCTCCACGGAAGCGACGGCCGACTCGAGGCGGTCACGCTCACCGACGGCACGCGGCTACCGCTCTCGTTCCTCTTCTGCTTCCTCGGCGCACGGCCGTGCACGGAGTGGCTCGGCGATGCAGTCGCGCGGGATGGGGACGGCTTCGTCCTCACCGGTAACGCCGCTGGAGCCGCCAATGTGCTCGAGACGAGCGTGACGGGGATCTTCGCCGCCGGCGACGTGCGCTCCGGCTCGACGAAGCGCTGCGCGGCAGCCGTGGGCGAGGGCTCGATGGCCGTGCAGCTCGTGCATCAGCACCTGGCCGCGAAGCAGCCGGCGGTGGTGCGATGAACGCTCCTGCCTGCAGCCACCTCGATCAAGTCGAGGTTCGCGAGCTTCCGGCCCAGGTCGACGGCTGCATGGACTGTCTCGCGAGCGGCGGCAAGTGGCTCCACCTCCGCATCTGCCTGACGTGCGGCCACGTCGGCTGCTGCGACGACTCCCCGAACCGGCACGCGACGGCGCACAGTCACGCCACGTCACATCCGCTCATCCGCTCGCTCGAGCCCGGCGAGGAGTGGAGCTGGTGCTACGTGGACGAGGTCGCCTTGCTGATCGACGGGATTACGGGCGAGACCCGCATCCCGCCCTCGCCGCTGCTGCAGTGAGCGACGCTCTCTACACCGGGCATTGCCTGTGCGGCGGCGTCCGCTTCGAGGTCACCGAGGAGCCCGAAAGCGCGGGCTATTGCCACTGCACGCGCTGCCAGCGGCGAACCGGCACCGCAGCCTCGGCCCAGGCACGGCTCGCTCCCGGCTCGTTTCGTCTGCTCGCCGGTGAGGAGCTCGTACGAGAGTACGCGCCCGGCGACGGCTGGCCGAAGTGCTTCTGCTCGGCCTGCGGCAGCGCGCTCTGGAGCAAGTACCCCGACACGGGAGAGGTCGGCAGCGTCCGGCTCGGGCTCTTCGACCCCGGTCACGGGATCCGGCCGCAGTGGCACTCGTTCGTCAATTACGCCTGCGAGTGGGAGCCGATCCCCGACGACGGCTTCGAGCGCTACGCCGAAGGCAAGCCGCGCTAGGCGGCGCGGCGGAGCGGCATCTCGTCGATGCGCGTCAGGAACGCCGGGCGCGTCGAGCGGAGATAGGCGACGACGTCCCGCTCGTCCTTCGCGCACGGCAGAAGCGTCTTCCAGCCGTAGAGGTGCCCGAGCTCGTGGAAGTCGCCGTTGGCGACCGCGGGCAGGCGCTGTTCCGCGACCACGGCGAAGAGTTCGTTGCGGTTGAAGAGCTCCCAGCGGTCGACGAGCGGCGCGAAGTCCTCCCAGTTACGAGCGAACCGTTGGGTCGCGCGCGCCGGCGACACACTTTCCGGCTCTCCGCGGTACGGGTGGGCCGCGATGAGCGCGGCTCCTGCATCGCGGGCATCGCGTAGAGCGGACTCGATCCCGCCGTCGAGGCCGACGAACGAGCGACAGCCGACTGCGACGGCGTGTGCGGCGTCGAGCGGATCGAGGTCGTTGTACGTGAGTTCGAAGCCGGGGACGAGCAGCAGGTCGTACTCGAGCCGCGCCCGTTCGGCCTGGGCCGCGATCTCCGCGAGGTAGTCGGCGAACGTCTCCCGGCGCAGTCCGAGCGGCACCGCGTCCGGGGGACGCCACGGATCGTCGGTGCGGACGACGTGGTCGGTGACTGCTAGGACGTCGAAGCCGTTGCGGCCGTAGAGATCGACGAGCTCAGGGAGCGTCAGCTCTCCGTCGCTCCAGCGCGTGTGCGCGTGGAGCTCGCAGAGGAGCGGCTCGACTTTCCGGCGCATCCGCCCGCAGGGTGGCGGCAGAAGGCCGCGACCGGGGCTGACGTCTGGTTACGAGGGGGTGTCGAGGTCGCGCTGCGCCGGGTGTGACGGCCGCCCGAAGTAGAAGCCCTGCGCCTGGTGACAGCCAAGCTGGCGCACGATCGTGTGCTGCTCGGAGGTCTCGATCCCTTCCGCCACCAGGTTGAGCTCGAGCGCGTGGCCGAGGTCGATGATGCCCTTGAGCAGGACGAGATCGCCATCCTCGCTCCCGGCGTTCGCCGTGAAGCTCCGGTCGATCTTGACGACATCGATCGGGAACTGTCTGAGGTACGAGAGCGAGGCGTAGCCCGTGCCGAAGTCGTCGAGCGCGAGCACGACGCCGAGTTCCTTGATCCTCTGCAGCGTGCGGGCGACGCGCTCGTCCGATGCGAGCAGCGTGCTCTCCGTCAGCTCCAGCGTTAGCAAGCTCGGCAGGAGTGCCGAGGAGTCGAGCGCGCGGCTGACATGGCGGAAGAAGTCGGGGTGGTGGAGCTGGCGCGCCGAGACGTTCACCGACATGTGCATCGGCCGGCCGTGCAGTTGGTAGAGGCGCGTCGCCTCGGTGCACGCCTCGCCGAGCACCCATTCGCCGAGGCTTACG
>DATFSG010000066.1:0-4768 GCA_035262765.1 Gaiellaceae bacterium
CTCGGCAAGCGCACCCGCCGCAAGCACAAGGAATCGAACAAGCTGATCGTCCGCGGCCGTCGCCGCGGCAAGGAGGGCCGCCGCTAGTGAGCAGGTCGTCGAAGAAGGGGCCGTTCGTGGAAGAGCGGCTGATGAGCCGGATCGAGAAGATGAACGAGTCGGGCAACAAGAACATGGTCCGCACCTGGTCGCGCGCCTCGACGATCTTCCCCGAGATGGTCGGGCACACGATCGCCGTCCACGACGGCCGCAAGCACGTGCCCGTGTTCATCTCCGAGCAGATGGTCGGGCACAAGCTCGGCGAGTTCGCGCCGACGCGGACCTTCCGCGGTCACGCCGGCGATCGCACGGCAAAGGTGAAGCGCTGATGGCAGTCGCCGAGCAGCAGGAGCGGGAGACGGTGCGCGCGCAGGCGCGCTGGGTGCACTCGAGCGCGCGGAAGGCGCGGCTCGTCACCGACCTCATTCGCGGCCGCTCGGTGCCGGAGGCGCGCACGATCCTCGCCTTCTCGAACCGCGCCGTGGCCAAGGACGTGGAGAAGGTGCTGCGCTCGGCCGTCGCCAACGCCGAGACGCGTCCGGGACTCCACTGGCAGGGCGACGACCTCGTGATCGTCGCGGCGTTCGCGGACGAGGGCCCGACGCTGAAGCGCTGGCGCGCTCGCGCCCGCGGTCGCGTCGCGCGCATCCGCAAGCGCACGTGTCACATCACGATCGAGCTCGCACAGGGAGCGCCGCTGGCGGGCATTCCGTCCGTGCCGGCGATGGCGGCTCCCGAGCCGGTCGAAGAGCCGGAGCCCGAGGTCGTCGAGGAGCCCGAGACGACCGACGAGGCCGCAGAGACGGTCGAGGAGCCCGAGGCAACCGAAGAGCCGGAGGCCTCGGAAGACACTGAAGAGGCCGAAGAGACCGAAGAGACCGAGGAGCCCGAGGCTGAGGCAGAGACCGACGAGCCTGAAACCGAGGCGGAGACCCCCGAGGAGAGTGACGAGTAGTGGGCCAGAAAATCCATCCGGGCGGGCTCCGCGTGGGCGTCATCCACGACTGGAAGTCCAACTGGTACACCGGCAAGAAGGAGTTCGCGGACTACATCCTCGAGGACGTCCGCATCCGCGAGCACATCTACAACAAGCTTGCGCACGCAGGCCTGTCCGACATCCTGATCCGCAAGGACAAGCAGCGGATCACGGTCGACATCTACACGGCGCGCCCCGGCATCGTGATCGGCAAGTCCGGTGTCGAGGTCGACGCGCTGCGGCGTGACCTGCACGCGCTGACCCAGAAGAACGTCCACATCAACATCAACGAGATCAAGCGCCCGGAGCTCGACGCGAAGCTCGTCGCGCAGTCGATCGCCGAGCAGCTCTCGAACCGCGTCGCCTTCCGGCGCGCGATGAAGCGCGCGCTCGCGTCCGCGATCCGCTCGGGCGCGGCCGGCGTGAAGATCCAGTGCTCGGGCCGCCTGGGCGGCGGCGAGATGAGCCGGCGCGAGATGTACAGCGAGGGACGCGTCCCGCTGCACACGATCCGCGCGGACATCGACTACGGCTTCGTCGAGGCGAAGACCACGGCCGGCCGGATCGGCGTCAAGGTCTGGATCAACAAGGGCGAGATCATGCCGGAGGGCTTCGGCGACGCCGACACGGGGCGGCTGGGCGACCAGGACACCCGGCGGCGGCGCGGCGGAGCGCTCGAGGGTCTCGGCGCCTCCCGCGAGAGCGGGCGCGGACGTGGCCCCGACCGCGAGGGCCTAGGCCCGGTGCGGCAGCGGCGGCGCGGTCCCGGCGGCGGCCAGGGTCGTCCCGGCCAGCGGCGCGGTCCGGGTGGCGGAGGCGGGCGCCCGCGGCGCGACCAGCGGGCCGAGCAGAAGCCGCGCGAAGAGACTCCGAAGGTCGAGCCGACGGAGACCGAGACGACGCCGACTCCCGAGGCGGTCGCCGAGACGCCGGCTCCGGCGGAGACCCCGGCTCCCGAGGCTGCTACGCCGGCCGAGCCGGTCGCCGAGGAGAAGCCGAAGCGCACTCGGAAGCCGAAGGCCGAGCCGGAGAAGCCGGAGGGTGATGCCTGATGTTGATGCCGAAGAAGACGAAGTACCGCAAGGTGCATCGCGGCCGCCGCGGCGGCTACTCCAGCGGCCAGACGGTGGTGCAGTACGGCGACTACGGGCTCAAGGCCCTCGACGCCGGCTGGATCACGAACCGCCAGATCGAGGCGGCTCGTATCGCGATGACGCGCAAGATCAAGCGCGGCGGCAAGGTCTGGATCAACGTCTTCCCCGACAAGAGCGTCACGAAGAAGCCGGCCGAGACCCGCATGGGCTCGGGCAAGGGCTCGCCCGAAGGCTGGGTCTGCGTGATCAAGCCGGGCCGCGTGATGTTCGAGCTCGCCGGCGTGCCGGAGCCGCTCGCGAAAGAGGCGCTCCGCCTGGCCGGCCAGAAGCTCTCGGTGAAGACGAAGGTCGTGAAGAGAGAGGAAGCACTGTTTTGACGCTGGCATCGGAACTGCGTGATCTGAGCGACGACGAGCTCGCGGACCGGCTCGCGGAGCGGCGGCAGGAGCTGTTCAACCTCCGCTTCCAGTCGGTCACCGGCTCGCTCGAGAACTCCGCGCGCCTGAAGCTGGCGAAGCGCGAGATCGCGCGGATCCTGACGGTGGTCAATGAACGCGAGGCAGAAAAGGCAAAGGCAGTAAATGGCTGAGAAGAGCGAAGAGCAGAACGAAGAGCAGATCGAGGAGACTCCGGCTGAGCCGGAGTCGGTGGAGGAGACCCCGGTCGAGGCTGAGGCTCCGGCCGAGGAGCCGGAGGCTGTAGAGGAGCCTGCCGCCGAAGAGCCCGTGGCTGAGGAGCCTGCGGCTGAGGACCCCGTTGCCGAGGAGCCTGCTGCCGAGGAGCCTGCGGCCGAGGAGCCCACGGCCGAGGAGCCTGCTGCCGAAGAGCCTGCCGCTGAGGCCGAGGAAACTCCTGAGGAGCCCGCGGCCGAGGAGCCTGCGGCTGACGAGCCTGCTGCGGAAGAGCCCGCTGCGGAGGCAGAGCCTGCCGCCGACGAGCCTGCTGCGGATGCAGAGCCCGCGGCAGCGGAGCCTGCGGCAAAGGAGGCGCCTGCCGAAGAAGAGGCCGCTCCCGCTCCGCAGTCCCAGCCGAAGCTGAAGCGCAAGCGCGTGCCGCGCCGGCTGCGTCCGCCGAAGACCCGCCGCCGCGTGGCGCCGAGCGCCGAGCGCAAGCCGATCCTCCGCGAGCCGAAGCCCGAGCACGACCGCGGCCGACGCCAGGAACGCCGCGGCGTCGTCGTCTCGAGCGCGATGGACAAGACGATCGTGGTCAAGGTCGACCTGATCAGCTCGCACCAGCGCTACAAGAAGGTCATCAGGCGGAGCGTGAAGTTCCATGCGCACGACGAGCAGAACGCCGCCAACGTTGGCGACATCGTCCGCATCGTGGAGACGCGCCCGCTGTCGAAGACGAAGCGCTGGCGCCTCGCCGAAGTCGTGGAGGCCGCGAAGTGATCCAGCAGGAGTCCCGTCTGAGAGTCGCCGACAACACCGGCGCCCGCGAGATCCTCTGCATCCGCGTCAAGGGCGGCCATCACCGCCGCTACGCGCGGGTCGGCGACATCATCGTCGGCACCGTCAAGACCGCGACTCCGCAGGGAGCGGTCAAGAAGGGCGAGGTCGTGCAGGCAGTCGTCGTGCGGACGAAGAAGCCGTTCAGCCGCGACGACGGCACCACGATCGCGTTCGACGAGAACGCAGCAGTGATCATCGACCAGGCGCGCAACCCGCGCGGCACGCGCATCTTCGGGCCGGTGGCCCGTGAGTTGCGCGAGAAGAACTTCATGAAGATCGTCAGCCTTGCTCCGGAGGTGCTCTGACCGTGGCTCAGACAATGAAAGTGAGAAAGGGCGACGTCGTGCACGTGCTCCGCGGCAAGGATGCGGGCAAGGAGGGGCGCGTGATCGAAGCGCTCCCGAAGCAGGGTCGCGTCGTCGTCGAGAACATCAACGTCATCAAGCGGCATCAGCGCCCGCGCCCCATCCAGAACACGATGGGCATGGGCGGCGGCGGCATGACCCCTGGCGGGATCATCGAGCTGGCCGCGTCGCTCCCCGTCTCGAACGTGATGGTCGTCTGCCCGGTGTGCGGCAAGCCGACCCGCGTCGGGACGATCGAGAAGACCATCAACGACAAGAAGGTCCGGGTCCGCGTGTGCAAGAAGTGCGGCGAGGAGATCGATCGCGGATGAGCGCCGTAGCCGACACGTACACGCCGCGTCTCAAGGAGCAGTACGAGAACGAGATCCGGCCGCGCCTCAAGGAGGAGCTTGGGCTCGACTCGATCATGCAGGCACCGCGCCTCGAGAAGATCACGCTGAACATGGGCGTGGGCGAGGCGAAGACCGAGTCGAAGCTGCTCGACTCCGCCATCGAGGAGCTGACGACGATCGCCGGCCAGCGCGCGCAGATCCGCAAGGCCCGGAAGTCGATCGCGCAGTTCAAGCTGCGTGAGGGGATGGCCGTCGGCGCGCGCGTGACGCTGCGCGGCGACCGGATGTACGAGTTCCTCGACCGACTCGTCGCGATCGCGCTGCCCCGGATCCGCGACTTCCGCGGCCTCAACCCGCGCTCGATGGACGGCCGCGGCAACTTCTCGCTCGGCATCCGCGAGCAGCTCATCTTCCCCGAGATCAACTACGACGACATCCAGCAAGTCCGCGGGCTCGACGTGACGATCACGACGAGCGCCGAGAACGACGAGCACGGCCTCGCCCTGCT
>DATFSG010000067.1:0-12001 GCA_035262765.1 Gaiellaceae bacterium
TCGCGGGCGAGTCGCTCGAGGGCCTGCATCTCGATCTGACGCACGCGCTCGCGCGTCAGGCCGAGCTCGCGGCCGATCATCTCCAGGGACTTCGGGTCCTGGTCGCCGTCCAGCCCGTAGCGGAGCTTGATCACCTCCTGCTCGCGTTCCGGGAGCTTCGAGACCGCGTTGCGCAGCAGGTGCTCGCTCAGCCCGACGACGACCTCCTCCTCGACGTCCGCCTTGTCAGTGGCGACGATGTCGCCGAAGGCCGTATCGCCCTCGTCGCCGAGCGGCTTGTCGAGGCTCGCCACCGCGCGCGCCGCGCCCCGCACCTCGCGGACGTGCTTCAGCGACAGCTTCGCCGTCTTCGAGACCTCCTCGTCCGTCGGGGGCCGTTCGAGCTTCAGCGTCAGCTCCCGCTCGGCGCGCGCGATCTTCTGCTCGCGCTCGACGATGTGGACCGGGATGCGGATCGTGCGCGACTTGTTCGCGACTCCGCGCTGCACCGCCTGGCGGATCCACCAGGTCGCGTACGTGGAGAACTTGTAGCCGCGCCGCCAGTCGAACTTCTCGACCGCCCGGATCAGCCCGATGATCCCCTCCTGGATCAGATCGAGCAGCGAGAGCCCGTGGCCCTGGTACTTCTTCGCGATCGAGACGACGAGCCGGAGGTTCGAGTTGATCATCTTGTCCTTCGCCCGCTGGTCGCCCTGTTCGATCAGCTTGGCGAGCTCCACCTCCTCGGCGGCCGTCAGCAGCGCGTAGCGCCCGGCCTCGTTGAGGAACAGCTGGAGCGAGTCGGTCGTCATCGCGGCGACCGTCTCGTTGGAGAAGTGCGTCTCGTTGACGTCCGGAAGGCTGCAGTCGTCGGTGAGATCGACTCCGCGCTCCTCGAGCTGCTCGTAGAGCGCCGCCACCTCCTCGTCGTCGAGCTCGAGCTCAGTCACGGTCTGGGATAACGCAGACAGGTTGACGCAGCCCGCCTCGTCGGCGTGCTCCATCAGCGCGCGTAGCTGGTCATGGCTCATGGCAGTGTTATCTCCGCGCGTTTCGGTTCATTAACGCGGACGGGTTCGAGGCCGCATCCCTGGGTAGACTCAACGGAGTGAAGGGGCCGGACACGCTGTGGGAGCTCATCTTCATCATGGTGATCCTCAAGATCCCCATCGCGTACCTCTGCTACGTGGTCTGGTACGCGATCAAGGCCGAGCCCCGGGGACGAGGCGGCCCGGCCGGAGTTCGCGTGCTGCCGGACCCGGATCCGCCGAGCTACGACCGTCTGCGTGCGCGCTCGCGCCGCCGGCCCCCGCGGCCGCACGGCGGCCCGGCCCGGGTCTACGCGCGCACCGAGCGCGCCGCCGCCGCGCGCGCCGGTAGGATCGCCGACCGTTGAACGCTGAAGGCGAGATCTACCAGGAGGGCACTGGCCGCAAGACGTCGGAGACGGTCGCGGGCTACCTCTCCGCGCTCGCCATCTTCATGAGCCTCGTCGGGCTGGCGTGGCACCCGCTCCGGCTGATCCTCCCGTCGCTCGTGATCGCGCTCATCGCCTCGGGCATGGGCAGCGGCAAGGGACGCCTGCAATACGCGGCCGTGCTCATCTGCGGCGCCTGCCTCTTCTTCGGGCTCACGATCGCCGTGGTCTTCACCAAGCCGCTCTGGTAGCGGCGGCCCGCTGCTACAACGGAAGTGGACATGGGACGTCCCGACGTTGACGGGCTGAACACGGGGTACGCCGCGCTGCTCCTCGAGCAGTACCTCGATAACCCCGGCGCGGTGCCGGAGGAATGGCGCGATCTGTTCGAGAGCGAGCCCGAGGTCCTCTTGCAGCGGCAGCCCGGCCTCGCGCGGCTGCTCGAGCTCGCGGCCGCCAACGGAGATGGAGATGGGCACGCGGCGCCTGTACCCGTGGCCGCCCCTGCGCCGGCAGCGCCCGCCCCGACTCCCGCGGCGCCCGCGGAAGAAGACAAGGAGCTCCTCGGCGGGATCGCTGCGGCCATGGCGCTCGTCAAGGCCTTTCGGATGCACGGCCACCTCGCCGCGCATCTCGACCCGCTCGGGTCGGAGCCGCCGGGCGACCCGGCGCTCGAGCCCGAGCGCCTGGTCCCGACGCTGACGCCGGAGCTGCAGGCGCGCATCCCGTCCTCGCTGCTGCGCCTTCACGTCGACGGCGAGACGCTGGCCGACGCTCTGCCGCGGCTCCGCGAGACGTACACCGGAACGATCGCCTACGAGATCGAGCACATCTCCGACCACGAGGAGCGAGTCTGGCTGCGGCAGGCGATCGAGTCAGGTCGCTACCGGCGCCCGCTCTCGCGCGACGAGCGGGTGCGCCTGCTCAGGCGTCTCAGCCAGGTGGAGGGCATGGAGCGTTACCTGCGGCGCGCTTTCCTCGGGCAGAAGCAGTTCTCGGTCGAGGGTCTCGACGTGATGATCCCGATGCTCGACGAGGCGATCGAGCTCGCCGCGTCCGACGGCGCCCACGAGGTCGTGGTCGGGATGGCGCACCGCGGTCGGCTCAACGTCCTCGCGCACGTCGTCGGGCGGCCGTACGAGATCATCCTGCGCGAGTTCGAGGGCGAGCGGACGATCGAGGCTGTGGTCTCGACCGAGGAGGGAGGCAGCGGCGACGTCAAGTACCACCTCGGCGCCCAGGGCACCCGCTCGACGCCGACCGGCGACATCACGATCACGCTTGTCTCGAACCCGAGCCACCTCGAAGCGGTCGACCCCGTGGTCGAGGGACGAGCCCGCGCGGAGCAGACCGACCGCTCGTCGCGCCAGGGCTTCCACGACCCGAGCGTCGCGCTCCCGATTCTCATCCACGGCGACGCGGCGTTCGCCGGCCAGGGAAGCGTCGCCGAGACGCTGAACCTCGAGGCTCTCACGGGCTACTCGACCGGCGGCACGCTCCACGTGATCACGAACAACCAGGTCGGCTTCACCACCGACCCCGAGAGCGGCCGCTCGACGCGCTACTCGAGCGACCTCGCCAAGGGCTTCGACATCCCGATCGTCCACGTCAACGCCGACGATCCGGAGGCCGCGCTCGCCTCGATCCGCCTCGCGCTCGCATACCGGCGCCGCTTCGGCCACGACGTCGTCGTCGATCTCGTCGGCTACCGGAGGCACGGCCACAATGAGCAGGACGAGGCCGCGTACACCCAGCCGCTGATGGCGGCGGCGATCGCGGAGCATCCCACCGCGCGCGAGCAGTTCGCGGCGCGACTCGTCGCCGGTGGCGACCTCACGCAGGAGCAGGCCGACGAGCTCGAGGCGGACGTCGTCTCGGAGCTGCGCCAGGCGCACGAGGCGCTGAAGGAGACGTTCGGACAGGGGGAGCCGCCGCCGCCCAGCGACACGCACATTCCGGCCGCGACAGGCGACGAGGTCGTCACGGCGGTCGCCGCCACGCGGCTGCGCGAGCTCAACGAGCAGCTGCTCCGTGTTCCGGACGGCTTCACGCCGAACCCGAAGCTGATGAAGCAGCTCGAGCGGCGCCGCGAGACGCTCGACCAGGGCGGGATCGACTGGGGGCAGGCCGAGGCGCTCGCGTTCGCCTCGCTGCTCGTCGAGGGGATCCCGATCAGGCTCACGGGCCAGGACACCGAGCGCGGGACGTTCTCTCACCGGCACGACGTCCTGCACGACGCGGTGACCGGAGGGACGTTCACGCCGCTGCAGCATCTCGAGGACGCCGGTGCGGCCTTCGAGATCTACAACTCGCCGCTCTCGGAGTACGCCTGCGTCGGCTTCGAGTACGGCTACGCGGCGGCGGCGCCCGAGGCGCTCGTCCTCTGGGAGGCCCAGTTCGGGGACTTCGTCAACGGCGCGCAGATCATCATCGACCAGTTCATCGCCGCCGGCCTCTCGAAGTGGCGGGAGTCGACGCGCCTCACGCTCCTCCTGCCGCACGGCTACGAGGGGAATGGGCCGGAGCACTCGAGCGCCCGGCTCGAGCGCTTCCTCCAGCTCGCGGCGCAGGAGAACCTGCGGATCGCGAACTGCACGACCTCGGCCCAGTACTTCCATCTGCTGCGACGGCAGGCGCTGGATGCGACGGCCCGGCCGCTCATCGTCATGACGCCGAAGGGCCTGCTGCGGCTGAAGCAGGCCGGCTCGACACTGGACGATCTGGCAGCCGGCGAGTTCCGGCCGGTCCTGGACGACCCGAGCGCCGATCGCGAGCACGTCGAGAGGCTCGTCCTCTGCCAGGGGAAGATCTACTACGACATCGTCGGTCACGAAGAGCGCGTGAACGCGACCGGTGTGGCGGTCGCCCGGATCGAGCAGCTCTATCCGTTCCCGACCGAGCGGGCACGGGCCCTGGTCGCCGGGTACCCGAACCTGCGCGAGGTTGTGTGGGCGCAGGAGGAGCCGCAGAACATGGGCGCGTGGCGCGCGCTCCGGCACCGGCTGGAGGAGACGAAGTCCGAGGGCGTGCCGCTCCTCTACATCGGACGGCCCTGGCGCGCGAGCCCGAGCGAGGGCTATCCGACGGCGCACCTGCGCGAGCAGGACCGCATCGTCCGTGCCGCGCTCGGCGTCTAGCTAGCTGTCGTCGTTGCCCTTGCCGTGGCCGTGCTGGCCATGACCGTGGGCTACTTGTGGCGGCGGCGGTCCGTGACCGCTTTTGCCGTGCCCTTTGCCAGCCTGGGGCCGTGCCGGCGGGCCAGGATGAGGAGCTGGCGGCGCTGGGCGGGCGGGAGGCGGCGCCAGATGTCCCACGCCGCGATGGTGATGGCCCACGGAGTGGGGCGAAGCCTGCGGAGACCCTTTTTGGCCATGGCCTGATCCTGGCAGATCCTGGGCCTTCTTCGCCTGGCCAGGCGGCGTCTTCTTGGCCTGTGCGGCCGCGGTCTTCTTCGCCTGCCCGGGTGGCGTCCTCGACTGTCCGGGCGGAGTTCCGCCGTGGCCGGGTGGGGTCTTGGCCTGGCCCGGAGGCGTTCCCCCGTGTCCGGGCGGAGTCTTCGCGTGTCCGGGAGGCACGGCGGCAGGCTGCGGACCCGTCGCACCGGTTCCGGACGGTGGCGGCACGGGCGACACGCTCGGGGTATTCGGCGTGGTCTGAACGGGCGCGGGTGTCGGCGCGGTGTGCTTCGGGTGCGTGACGCTCGGTGCCGGCGTGGGCTTGACGGTGACGGGAGTCACGGGGGTAACCGGAGTCGTGGCGGGCCGGGACACCGGCCCGGTCGTGTGCTGAACGACGACGTGGTGGTGCGGCTTCGGGCCGGCGGGCGCCTGCACGACGCTGGGTCCGGGACCGGGTCCGAGCGCGATGCCGAGAGGGGCGGACGGAGACGTGAGCAGGCGAGGGATCAACGCACCCCCGACCACGGCTACTGCAAGCAGCAGCCCGGCGATCACCCGCTCTTTCCGACTCATGTTCTTCCCCCTTCCCGCCGACAACTTCCCCAAGGGATTATCGGCAGGAGGGGAGACTGACTTGAGATCCGGGGGGCTCAGCTGAGCAGCTTCAAGCTCAAGCTCGTGGCGTACTTCGTGCTGCTCTCGCTTGTGCCGTTGGCGGCGACATACTGGGGGTTCAGCACGGTCGCCGGCGCGGGTGAGTCGCGCCAGGTCACGCTCCGGCAGGACGGCGCGCTGCGCGCTGCGCTGGCGCTCTACTCGGAACAGGCCGATCATGCGCAGGCCCGAGCGGAGCAGGCCGCGCGCTCTCGCCCTCTGCAGCGCGCGCTCGAGCGCCGTGACACGCAGGCGTTGCGGCGGATCGTCGCCGGCAGGCCGTCGCTCTATGTCGTCGGCACACGCGGTCTCCGCGCCGGCTCCGCGCCGCCGCTCGCCGCTCGTTTCCCGGTCGACGTCGTCAGCGGCACGCGCCGTCTCGGCGAGGTGGTGGCGACCGTCCCGCTCGACGCCGCGCTCGTCGACGGTCTCCGGCGCGGTGCGGCCTTCGACTCAGGCGACGTTCTCGTCCTGCTCGAGGGATCGCGGATCGTGACTTCGTCACCGTCGCTCCACGGGAGCATCCCGCTTGCGGCGGGTCGCAGCGCGAACGTGAGCGTCGGGGACGCTGGTTATCGCGCATTCGTCGCGCCGGCATTGCAACGGACGCCGAACGTCCGGCTCGCCGTCCTGACCCGCCAGGCCGTGATCGACGCGGCTGACGCGCGCACGCGCAACCGGCTCCTCGCCGGGTTGCTCGCCTGCCTGGCGCTCGTCGGCGTCGTCGCGTACCTGCAAGGACGCGCGATCGTCCGCCACCTCCGCCGCTTCGCGACCGCCGCCCGCGAGATCGCGCGCGGGAGCCTGCAGGAGCGCGTCCCCGTGCGCGGCCGGGACGAGTTCGCGGAGCTCGGGACCGCGCTCAACGACATGGCCGCGCAGCTCGAGGCGCGTCTCGCCGAGCTCGAGACCGAACGTGGACGCGGACGCGAGGCGCTCATCCGCTTCGGCCAGGCGCTCGCGGCCACGCACGACATGAAGGAGCTGCTCCGCATCGTCGCAGCGACCGCCGCGGAGGCGACGTCCGCGCGCGGTAGCCGGATCGTGCTGACCGACGGCTCGGTCGTCTCGAGCGGCGCTGCCGACGCCGAGGGAGAGCGGCTGATCCTTCCGCTCACCGCCTCCGGCGAGAGCTTCGGGACTCTCGAGCTAGTAGGCGACTCGTTCAGCAAGGAGCAGCGCATGAACGCCGCCTCCCTCGCTGCGCATGCAGTGGTTGCGTTCGACAACGCCCGCCTGCACGGCCTCGTCGAGCGGCAGGCGCTCGTCGACGGGCTCACCGGTCTCGCGAACCGCCGCGCGGCCGCCGACGCGCTCCACGCAGAGGCGGCTCGGGCCGAGCGTCTCGACACTCCGCTCTCGCTCGTCCTCGCCGACCTCGACGGGTTCAAGGATGTGAACGACGTGCACGGCCACGCCGTCGGCGACGCGGTCCTCCGCGTCTTCGCCGAGGTGCTGCGCGAGACGCTCCGCGAGTCCGACGTCGCGGGCCGTTGGGGCGGGGAGGAGTTCCTGCTCCTGCTACCCGGCGCCGACGAGGAGGGAGCGGCGCAGCTCGCCGAGCGCGTGCGCGTTGCGCTCGCCGAACGCAGCGTCCCAGGGGTCGCGGGTCTCAGCGTAACCGCGAGCTTCGGCGTCGCCGAATACGCGGGGGAGGCGAACACCGAACAGCTGGTCGCGGCCGCCGACGACGCGCTCTACCGGGCCAAGCGCGGGGGCAAGGACCGAGTCGAACGGGCGGCGCGAGCAACGCTTTGACACTCTCTTAACCGGAAACCCGCTGCAATCCCCGTTATCATCCGCGCGGACGACGAGCACCACCCCAGGGAGGAACACTTTATGCCGGTAGAGACACCGTCTATTTTCGCGCAGGTGATCGAAGAGCACCTCGCTCTCAAGGAGAAGAACGCAAGGCTCGGCGGCTCGATGCCGATCGAGCACTACAAGGAGGATGGGGACCCGTTCGAGAACCATCCGCTGTTCAAGAGCGAGGAACAGGCGCGAATTGAGGAGACGATGGACGGCGTCGATCCGGACTTCAGCGACGAGAGCCTCGAGGACGTCCGTGCTTGGCCGGGCGAGGCGCCGCTGGAAGAGGTCACGGCCGAGACCCACGAGGCGACGACTGTGCCCGCCATGGAGGAGTCCGCGTTCTGGGGCAACGGCGGCGCGCGCGACTTCGACTGGGGCGACTAGCTCCTCTCGCGAGCGAAGCTGACGCTTCGCTCGCGGTGAAACGGAACTCCGCGTTCACGAGACGCGGTCTCGCGAACGCTTCGTGCTGAGTGCTCGTTGCCCGCTCCGCTGAGGCCGCTTCGCGGCGTCTGCGGGAGCGGGATTGCCTCCAGCCCTGCGTTCACCAGAACGAGGGATTCGTCGGTGGGGCGACAAACCGATGCTTCGTGCGTTCTCTGCGGTCCACTCCGGGAGCGTCAAAAGGTGCATCTGAACTGCGATCGATCGGGGGATCGGTGGTAGTCCGGCCCAACCATCTGCGGCTGATCGACGACGATGGACCGGGAGGCGATCCCACGCTCGTGGAGTCCTACCGGCGGCTCGCGGATGTCTTCCACGAGGTACTCGCGGAGCAGAGCCTCGACGCGCTTCTTGTGCGCATCGCCGACACCGTCGGTGACCTGATCCCTTCGCTCGACACGCTGACGATCTACGAGGCCGACGAGTCGAAGCTCATCCTCAAGCCGGTGCTCGTCCGGGACGTGTACGCGGACGAGATCATGAGCACGACGGTCAGCTTCTCCGAGGGCATCACCGGCTGGGCGACGCGACATCGCGAGGCTGTGCTCAGCAACCAGGCGCATCTCGATCCGCGCGTGCGCACCGTCCCCGGCACGCCGATGGAGCCGGAGGCGCTGATCTGCGTCCCGCTGATCGCGCGCGGCCAGATCAAGGGCGCGCTCAACATCTATCGCGAGGGCGACGCCGTCGCCTTCAGCGAGACGGAGTTCGAGATCGCGAAGCGCTTCGGCGACGCGGCCGCGCTCGCGCTCGACAACGCCGAGATTCGTGCGCGCCTCGAGCACCAGGCTCGCACCGACTCGCTTACCGGCCTCTTCAACCACAGCGTGTTCTACGAGTGCTTGCTCCACTCGCTGCAGGAGTCGAGCCGAACACACCAGCCGCTGGCCGTGCTCATGCTCGACATCGACGACTTCAAGCACGTCAACGACGTCCACGGCCACGCCGTCGGCGACGAGCTGCTCCGCTTCCTCGCCGAGGCCCTGCGTGCCATCGTGCGGCCTGAGGACGTGATCTGCCGGCTCGGCGGAGAGGAGTTCGCGGTCGTCATGGACGGCTGCGGCGGCGAGGACGCCGTGCGCGTGGCCGAGCGCGTGCAGAGCCGGCTAGCGGCGGTCGACTTCCCAGGCATCGGCCGGATGACCGTCTCGGTCGGGCTCGCGCTCGGGCCCGAGCACGCCATGAACCCGCGGGAGCTCGCCGCCTGTGCCGAGGCGGCGATGATGACGGCGAAGGCTCAGGGCAAGAACCAGGTCGTCCTCTACGACGAGTCCGGGGCGCGACGACCCGACTCGCCCGGGATCGAGCGGGATGTGCGCTCGATTGCGCACCTCAAGATGCTGCAGAGCCTGACCGGCCGCCTGAACCGGCTGAACGATGTGCGGGAGATCGGCAACGCGATCGCCGCGGAGCTCCGGTCGCTGGTCGATTACCACAACTGTCGCGTGTTCGTGGCCGACGGCGACGAGCTCATCCCGGTCGCCTTCCTCGGCGATCTCACCTCGGGCACGGACTCGCTCTCGCTCGACATCCTCCGCAAGCGCGTCGGTGAGGGGGTCACCGGCCGCTGCGCGGAGCTCGGCGAGTCGATCGTGGTCGCGGACGCGGCGAACTGCGAGTTCGGGCAGCTGATCGAGGGCACGGTCCCGATCGAGGAGTCGCTGCTCGCAGTGCCGCTGCGCTACGGCAGCCGGGTGGTGGGCGTGATCGTGGTCTCGAAGCTCGGGCTGAATCAGTTCGACGAGGACGACGTGCGACTGCTGGAGGTGCTCGCCGGCCATGCGGCGGTCGCGGTCGAGAACGCGAGCCTCTACGAAGCGGCGCGACGCGAGGCCGACAGCGCCACCTCGCTGCTCGAGTTCGGCCGCGAGCTCGCGACTCTCGTCGAGCTCGACGACATCGCGGCGCGGGTCGCGGAGCTCTCCGCGGAGATCATCGGAAGCAGCAACACGTCCTTCTACCTCGAGACGGACGGCGAGCTGACGCTTCACGGCGAACACGGCCACTCACCGGAGACGGCCGCCGACTTCGCGGCGCGTCCCTATCCGCTCGACGCGCTCCGGCCTCGCGCGGAGGCGTACATCGCCGAGCCTTGCGACTACGAGCCGCTGGTCGGGGAGGCCCCGGTTTCCGGCGGCCGCTATGCGATCGCGCCGTTCAACGTCGACGGCCGTGCGGGCTGCCTCGTCGCACTCGTCGAGCGGGAGGACTTCGGCGAGCGCGAGCTTGCGCTGCTCGGCGGCCTCGCGCAGCAGGCGAAGCTCGCGATCGCCAACGCGTCGAGCTACGAAGGCCTCGAGCGGACGTTCGTCTCCACCGTCGAGGCGCTCGCCAACGCGCTCGAGGCGAACGACGAGTACACGTCGACGCACGCGCGCTGGATCACGGATCTGTCGCTGCGGGTCGGTCGGGAGCTCGGCCTCGACGAGCGCCGGCTGAAGTGCCTCGAGCTCGGCGCGCTCCTCCACGACATCGGCAAGATCGGCATCCCGAGCGACGTGCTCTCGAAGCCGGGCCGGCTGACGGCGGCCGAGCGGACGATCGTACGGACGCATCCCGAGCTCGGAGAGAAGATCATCGCCCCGATCGACCGGCTCCAGGCCGTGCGCCCGATCGTCCGCCATTGCCACGAGCGCTGGGACGGCCGCGGCTATCCCGACGGCGTCTCGGGCGAGGACATCCCTCTCGAGTCGCGGATCATTTTCGTCTGCGACGCGTACCACGCGATGACCACCGACCGGCCGTACCGCCGCCGCCTCAGCCACCGCGAAGCGGTGCGCAGGCTCGCGGACGGTGCGGGCAGCCAGTTCGATCCGCACGTCGTCGAGGTCGCGATCGGCGTCCTCGAGCAGCTGCGCGAAGAGAACTAGCCGGCGACCGCGAGCTCCGGCTCGCCGCCCTCGAGCGTGTGGGCGAGCCGCCGGAACGGGCCGTCGACCTGGAGCAGCTCGCGCTCGCTGCCGCGCTGGATGACCTGCCCGTTCTCCACGACGAGGATCACGTCCGCGCGCCGGACCGTCGACAGGCGGTGGGCGATGATGATCGAGGTGCGGCCCTTGAGGAGCCGGTCGAGCGCCTGCTCGATCAGCACCTCCGTCGGTCGGTCGATGTTTGAGGTGGCCTCGTCGAGGATGAGGATCCGCGGGTCTGCGAGCAGCGCCCGCGCGAGCGAGATGAGCTGGCGCTCGCCGGCCGAGAGCCCCGCGCCGCCCTCGCGCACCGCATGGTCCAGGCCGCCGGAGAGACGCGCCGCCACGCGGTCGACGCCGACCGCGGCCGCGGCGGCTTCGACCTCCGCGTCCGTCGCGTCGGGCTTCGCGAAGCGGATGTTCGACGCAATCGTGCCGCTGAAGAGGAACGGATCCTGGAGCACAACGCCGAGCTGGCGCCGGTACGAGCGGAGCTGGATGTCGCGCAGGTCGTGCTCGTCGACCCTCACCGCGCCTTGATCAGGGTCGTAGAAGCGGCCGATCAGCCGCGCGAGCGTCGACTTGCCGTGTCCCGACTCGCCCACCAGCGCGAAGCAGGCGCCTGGCTCGAGGTGGAACGAGACCCCGTGCAGCACCGGGTCCTTGCCGTACGCGAAGACGACCGAGTCGATCTCCAGGTCGCCGTCGAGGCGAGGCAGCGGCTCCGCCCCGGGCTTGTCGCCGATGTCCGTCTCCTCGTCGAGGATGCTCGCGATCTTCACCATCGCCGCGCCGGCGGACTGCAGCTGGCCGTAGACGTCCGAGAGCTCCTGCAGCGGCTGGAAGACGAGCTGCAGGAGGTACATCGCAGTGATCAGCGTGCCGATCGTGAGTGTGTGGTGTTCGTAGAGGTTCGAGCCGAAGTAGAGGACCGTCCCCATCGCGAAGACGCCGAGGAACTCGATCGACGGGAAGAAGACGGAGAAGATCCGCTGGACGTACGTCGACTGCGTCCGATTCGCCTCGTTCAGTTCGTCGAACTCCGCCTGGAAGCGCCATTCGCGGTTGAACGCCTGGACGACTGCCATCCCCGCCACCGACTCGGCGATCTGGGCCGTGACCGCGGCGATCCGGTTGCGCTGCTCCACGTTCGCGACGTGCGAGACGCGCTGGAACCAGCGCGAGAGGACGAGCGCCGGCGGCAGGACGACGAACGCGATCAGCCCTAGGCGCCAGTCGGCGATCAGGAGCGCGATCACCGCCGCCGGCAGCAGGATGACGTTGGAGACGAGGGTCGGCATCCCTTGCGAGAGCACGTCCGAGACCGCGTCGACGTCGCTCGTGAGGCGCGCGATGATCCAGCCTGCCTTCTGCTGGGAGAAGTAGCG
>DATFSG010000068.1:0-3988 GCA_035262765.1 Gaiellaceae bacterium
CATGTCCTTCGTGTAGATCTGGTCGTCCCGGTTGTGCTCCGAGATCTCGAACTCATTGCCGAGCGTGATCGCGTCGAACGGGCACGCGAGCTCGCAGTAGCCGCAGAAGATGCAGCGGCTGAGGTTGATCTCGTAGATCCGCGCGTAGCGCTCGCCGGCCGAGACGCGGTTGTCCGGCGTGTTCTCGGCGGCGACGACCCGGATGCAGTCCGCCGGGCAGGCGGCCGCGCAAAGCGAGCAGCCCACGCACTTCTCCAGCCCGTTCTCGTGCTGATGGAGGCGGTGACGGCCGCGGAAGCGCGGATAGACCGGCCGCTTGTACTCCGGGTACTGCTGCGTGATCGGCTTCTTGAAGATCTGCTTGAAGGTGACGCCGAAGCCCTTGAACGTCTCGAGTGGCTGCGGCATCAGAACGCCACCACGAAGAGGGCCGTGAGCACGGCGTTGACGGTCGCCACCGGCAGCAGCACCTTCCACCCGAAGCGCATCAGCTGGTCGTAGCGCAGCCGCGGCAGCGTGGTGCGCAGCCAGATGAAGACGAAGAGGACGGCCATCGTCTTGAGCAGGAACCAGATCGGCCCGATGTCCCACGGCCCGTGCCAGCCCTCGAAGAAGAGCGTCGTCATCAGGCCGGAGAGCGTGATCAGGTTGATGTACTCGGCCATCTGGAACAGGCCCCAGCGCATCCCCGAGTACTCGGTGTGGTAGCCGGCTACGAGTTCCTGCTCGGCCTCGGGGAGGTCGAACGGAGCGCGGCTCGTCTCCGCGATCCCGGCGAAGAAGAAGACGATCAGCCCGATGAACTGCGGGACTGCGAACGGTAGGAACGTGTGCTGGCGGGAGACGATCTCGGGGAGGTTGAGCGAGCGGCCGAGGATTACTACACCGAGCACGCTGAGCGCGAGCGAGACCTCGTACGACACGAGCTGCGCGCAGGTGCGCATCGAGCCGAGGATCGAGTACTTCGACTCCGACGCCCAGCCGCCGACGATGAAGCCGTAGATGCCGATCGAGCCGAGGGCGAAGATCGCGATCAGGCCGATCGAGACGTTCGCAATCTCGCCGTTGATGTGCCAGCCGTTCACTTCCCAGCCCGGGCCGTACGGGATGAACGCGAAGGCGGCGATCGCGGTGAAGGCCGAGACGATCGGCGCGAGGATGTACGGCAGCGGGATCGCCCCCGACGGCGCGAACGCCTCCTTGCGGATCAGCTTGAGGAGGTCGGCGATCGGCTGCAGCAGGCCGAACTTGCCCGCGCGATTCGGGCCGAAGCGCAGCTGCATCCGGCCCATCAGCTTCCGCTCGATCAGCGTCAGGTAGGCGAACAGCCCGAGCAGGATGTTCACGATGACGAGCGCCTCGATGATGGCGATCCACCACGGCTCGTTCACGCGCTGACCACCTCCTCGGCCTTCGCGACCTCGACGATGCCGCCGAGGCCTTCCGCGTGTTCGATCGCGACGCGCGCGATGCCCGCGCGCAGGCGGCGGTTGACGCGGGCCGGCAGCGTGATTGCGCTGCCGTTCGAGCCGACGGTGACGAGGTCGCCGGTCGCGATCTTGCGCCGGCGGGCGTCGTCGGCAGAGAGCTCGAGCTCGGGCTGCGGTCGCTGGAACTGAAGTTCCGTGACGCGCTCGACGGCGGCGCCGGAGAAGAGCGGCTTGTACGCCACGAGCCGGATCTCTCCGCGCTTCGCCTTCTGCTCGGGCGCCGGCAGCGCCTGGCGCGCGACGTGCTCCTGCGCTTCGGGGTAGCCGCGCAGCGGCGCGCGCTCGCCGACCTCGCCGAAGGCGAGCCCGCCGTAGACGCGCTCGGAGACCTCGGCAAAGACGGCCGCGGCGTACGGCGCGACGTCGACGTCGAACCGGGCGGCGAGCTGCGAGATCCATTCGAGCTCGTCGGGGCACAGCGGCTCGACCGTGCGGCGCAGCCGCTGCAGGCGGCCCTCGAGGTTGACGAAGGTGCCGTCGCGTTCGAGGTAGCCCGTCCCCGGGAGGATCAGGTCGGCCCAGCCGGCGGCGAGCCCGCCGAACATCGAGATCACGATCGTCGCGTCTGCCTGCTCGGCCAGCGCGCGGACATTGTCGTCGGCCGCGGCCTCGTCGCCCGACACCACGAGCAGACCGATCGAGTCCGCCGCCTCGGCCTCCTCGTCGCAACAGGCCGCCCAGGCGTCGGCGACCCCGCGGCCGTTCGGAGTCTCGGGAAGGTAGAAGGCGCCGCAGCCCTCGCGGCCGGCGAGTCCGAGCTTCTCGGCGAGCTTCGCGACGGTCGCGCCGCCGCGGCCGCCGGGTCCGCTCCAGACGAGGACGACGCGCTCCGCGTCGCCGATGTCGTCGGCGGAGTCGAGGATGCGAGCGCCCTTCCGCCGCGCCGACTTGATCCAGAGGTCGACCACCGGCGCGCGCTCCGCAACGGGCACGTCGCCGAGCACGACGACGACGTCGGCGTCGCGGATCGAGGAGAGCGGGAGCCGGTACGCGTCGAGGGCGCCGGAGATCTCCTCGGGCAGCGTCGCCTGGTGGGACTCGAGCCCGACGCGCAGCAGCTTGCCGAGCGCGTACGCCTGCTCGACCGTCTCGGAGCCCGAAAGCACGGTGACGACGCGCCCGCGAGCCGTCCGCAGCAGCCGCTCGGCCTCCTCGATCGCCTGCTCCCACGAGACCGGCGCGAGCCCGCTGCGGCGTACGCGCTGTAGCGGCTCCACCACGCGGTCGTCGGCGCGCAGGTGCGTGTACGCGAAGCGTCCCTTGTCGCAGATCCAGCCCTCGTCGATCTCCGGGTGGTTGCGCGACAGGATCCGCTTGACCTTCCCCTCGCGCACCGTCGCGTTGACGTTGCAGCCCACGGGACAGAGCCCGCAGACCGTCGGCACGTCGACGATCTCCCACGGACGCCCCTCGAAGCGGTACTGCGTGGGCAGAAGCGCGCCGACCGGGCAGAGCTCGGTCACGTTGCCGGTGAACGCGCCCGTGTAGGGCAGGTCCTCGAAGGTCGTGATCACCGAATTCGCGCCGCGGTTGGCGGCGACGAGCTGGCCGTCCTCCGAGACGTCCTCGCTGAAGCGCGTGCAGCGGTAACAGAGGATGCAGCGCTCGCGGTCGAGCGAGATCGTGGGCGAGATCGGGATCGGCTTCTCGAAGGTCAGCTTCTCGAAGCTCATGCGCGTGTTGCCGGGCCCGTAGCGGAAGGTGAGGTCCTGCAGCGGGCACTCGCCGCCCTTGTCGCAGACCGGGCAGTCGAGCGGGTGGTTGACGAGGATGAACTCGAGCGTCGCGTTCTGCGCGTCCGCCGCCATCTGAGAGGTACGCGCCGTCTTCACGACCATCCCGTCGGTGGCCGTCATGGTGCAGGCCGCCTGCGGCTTGGGCGGCAGCCCTTCGACCTCGACGAGGCACATGCGGCAGGCGCCGATTGGAGCGCCGAGGCGCGGCTCGTAACAGAAGACCGGGATCTCGATCCCCGCGGCGAGCGCCGTCTCGACCAGCCCGGTCCCCTTCGGGACGTGGACCTCGCGCTCGTCGATCCGGACGCGGACGAGCTCGGGCGTGCTCATACGAGCGCCTCCTGGGCCACGGCGGAATGGGCGTGCTGGTCGACCGGCGCGAACAGCCCTGCGAGCTGGGAGTCGCCGCCGAACGGACAGCCGCTGTGCTCGAGGTGCGCGCGCATCTCGTCGCGGAACTTCGTCACGCAGCTCGCGACCGGCATCGCCGCCGAGTCGCCGAGCACGCAGAGGCACTTGCCGATGATCCGGTCGCAGACATCGAGCGTCAGCTCGAGGTCGCGCTCAGTGGCGGTTCCCTCCTCGACCGCGCGCATGAGCTGGACGAGCCAGCGCGTGCCCACGCGGCACGGCGTGCACTTGCCGCACGACTCGTGCATGTAGAACTGCGCGACCCGCAGCGCGAACTGGACGATGCACGTCCGCTCGTCGATCACCGTCACGACGCCCGAGCCGATGAAGTAGCCCTTCTTGCCGAGCGAG
>DATFSG010000069.1:0-3864 GCA_035262765.1 Gaiellaceae bacterium
ACGCCGGTCGAGCGCCTGTGGCAGATCGGGGCGAGCACCTGGCCCGGCCCCGGCCTCGGCGCCGGCTCCGGGACGATCGTCGCGCGGAAGCTGCTCGAGCCGCCGCTCACGCAACGCGCCGCGGCGCGCGCCCGCGCGTTCGCCGGTCGGTGGGCGTAGCTCCTTGCTCAGCGTTGCACGGAATGACACCATCCGTACACAGGTGCCGCCGTTTTCCATCTCGCAGGTCAGCACGCTCTCCGCGAGCTTCGCTGACGACGTGCGCGCCTATACGGAAGCCGGCGCCGACGGGATCGGGATCTGGGAGCTCAAACTCGCCGACGGCTCGCTCGAGGAGTTCCAGGCGAGCGGGCTCGGCTCTGCGACTGCCGTTCCGCTCGTCCCCTCGGTGCATCCGCTGCCGCTGCTGCCCGGCCCCGACACGGTTCGCGAGCGGGTCGACGCGCTGCTGCGCTCGCTCGAGATCCTCGCGCCCTATGCGCCGACGGCGATCCTCTGCTTCACCGGGCCCGGCGATCGCGAGACCGCGGTCCGCGGCGTGCGCGAGGTCGCGCGCGAGGCGGAGCGGCTCGGCCTGCGACTGGCCGTCGAGCCGTTCCAGCTGGAAGGGATCGAGAGCTGGTCGATCCTGAACATGCTGAGCGATGCCTCGGCGTTCGTCGACGAGGTCGGCAGCGACGCCGTCGGGATCCAGTTCGACGTCTGGCATCTCTGGAACACGCCCGACCTGCTGGACGAGATCCCGCGCCACGCGCACCTCATCGCCGGCGTGCACGTGAACGACTGGCGTGAGCCGACGCGCGGCTGGGCCGATCGTGTCCTCCCAGGCGACGGAGCGGCAGACTTGCCGGCCATCCTCGGCGTCTTGGAGGACGTGGGCTGGACAGGCTTCTACGACCTCGAGATCTTCTCCGACAACGGCGCGTTCGGCAGCGCGTATCCCGACTCGCTCTGGGATCTCGACGCTGCCGAGCTCGCTCGCCGTGGTCGCGAGGCTTTCACCAACACCTGGACGAAAAGGAGGGTCCCGGCGGAAGCCGTGGGCCGGAGAGGAGAAACATGAGGGTACGCAAGGGGGCGCGCTGGGCGCTCGTGATCGCGGCGACTGCGGCACTGGTCTTCGCGGCGGCCGCGGCGGCTCGCACACACTCGGCGGCCAAGGGCCCGATCGTGATCGGCTGGGCCCACGACAGCACCGGCGCGATGGCGCCGTTCGACGGACCGGCGCTCGCGGCTGCGAGGCTCGAGGTGAAGAAGGTCAACAAGAAGGGTGTGAACGGCCGCAAGGTCGTGATCAAGGTCTGCGACACGCAGGGCAACGACTCGTCGGCCGCCAAGGCGTGCGCCGATCAGCTGATCAGCCAGGGCGCGAAGATCATCTTCACGACGTGTGACGTGAACTACGCCAGTCCGGTGATCCAGGAAGCGGCGATCAAGAACCACCTGCTCACGGTCGCGCCGTGCATCGGCACCGATCAGATGTCCCCTCAGTTCCCCTTCTGCGGCGGAACCAAGCTTTGCTTCAGCTTCGGGAACGTCGCGCAGGATGAGGGATCGGCCATGGCCCAGGTCGCCTGGAACCACGGCTGGAAGACCGCCGATCTGGCGAAGGACAACACGATCATCTACTTCGACGCGATCATCAACGCCTTCAAGGCGCGCTTCAAGCAGCTCGGCGGCAAGATCAACTTCGAGACGACGTACCAGGATCCGACGGTGCATCCGGGCTCGGTCAACTACCACGCGGCGGCTGCCGCGATGATCGCGCATCCCGCGAAGGTCATCGTCACGGCGACCGCCGGCGCGTACGGGGCTCTCGGGCCGTTCATGGACGACCTGCGGACGGCGAACGACCACACGCCCGTGCTCAACTCCTGGGCCGGCGACGGGACGTACTGGACGGATCAGAACGTCACGAACTACTGGTTCGTGACGTACGCGAACGCGTTCGGCCACGACCCGAGCAAGGCCGTGAACAAGCTCGCGAACCAGCTCGGCCCCATCGGGAGCCAGACTCGCCCGGCGACCGGGGGCTTCATCACCGGGCCGGCAGCCATCGACGGCGTCGTCCTGGCGATCAAGCGGGCACACGGCTCGCTGGTCGGCTCGAAGCTCGCGACCGTGATGCAGAAGTTCCATCACGTGCCCACGATCTCGGGCAAGGTCAGCTTCTCGCCGAAGCTCCACTCGGTGTTCGGTCGCGCCTACCGCGTGATCGAGCTCCACAACAAGACGGCGACGGAGAAGGGCACGATCGTCGCGAAGAAGGTCCCGCACAGCCCGGATCAGCCGTAGGGCTTGGCGGCGGTCTCTCAGACCGAAACGCAGGAGAGGCCCGGAGGATCGCTCCGGGCCTCCTCCGTGTCCCGTTCCTTCGCCGGCGTCGAGGCGCTGCGCGAGGTCTCGCTCGAGCTGCGGCAGGGTGAGGTGGTCGGGTTGATCGGCCCCAACGGAGCCGGCAAGTCGACGCTCGTCAACATCCTCAGCGGCTTCGACCGGCCCAGCGCGGGGCGTGTGCTGCTCGAGGACCGCGACGTGACGCGTTGGCCCGCCTTTCGGCGCGGCCGGCGGGGGCTCGCGCGCACCTTCCAGCACAGCCACGCCTTCGGCGCGCTCACCGTGCGGGAGAACGTCGAGGTCTCGGCGCTCGGCGTCGGGGCGTCCCAGCGGGAAGCTGCCAAGCGGACGGATGAGCTCCTCGGACTGCTGGGGCTCGCCGACTACGCCGACCAGTCCGCTTCCTCCCTCCCGCACGGCGACGAGCGGCGGCTGGGGGTGGCTCGCGCGCTGGCGACCGACCCCCGCTTCGTGCTGATGGACGAGCCCGCGGCAGGCCTGCCCGAGGCGGAGATACCGCGCTTCGCAACCGCAGTCGGCACCGTCCGCGACCGCGGAGCCGGGGTGCTCCTCGTCGATCACAACGTCGCTCTCGTGCTCGAGGTGTGCGAACGGATCCATGTGCTCGACCAGGGGACGACGCTCGCCGAGGGAACGCCGGACGAGATCCGCTCCCACCTCGGCGTCGCCGCGGCCTACCTCGGCGAGAGTGCGGCTGCGGAGGAGGTCGAGTGACCGCACTCGTCGTGGAGAACCTCTCGGTCCGGTACGGAGCGGTCGAAGCGGTCCGCGGCCTGTCGCTCGAGGTGAAGCCCGGGCAGATCGTCGGCTTGATCGGGCCGAACGGCGCCGGGAAGTCGTCGACGCTCCACGCGATCATGGGCTCGGCTCCAATCACCGGCGGCGATGTCCGGCTCGACGGCACCTCGGTCGTCGGACGCAATCCGGAACAGGTGGCACGGCGTGGCGTTGCGCTGGTGCCCGAGGGCCGGCGCATCTTCGGCGAGCTCACGGTGGAGGAGAACCTTCGCCTCGGCCTCGCCGGCCGCGGGGCGCGCAAGAACGGTGACGGGCTGGCGCGGGCCAACGAGCTCTTCCCGATCCTGCGCGAGTTTCGCTCGCGCCAGGCCGGCGTCCTGTCGGGGGGCCAGCAGCAGCAGCTCGCGATCGGACGCGCATTGGCCGCCGACCCCGAAGTCCTCCTGCTCGACGAGCCGTCGCTCGGGCTGGCGCCGAAGATCGTCGACATCGTGTTCGAGGCCCTGACGCAGATCAGGGACGCAGGCCTTGCCGTCCTCCTTGTCGAGCAGCGCGCCCAGCGCACCGTCGCGCTTGCCGACGAGTCGCACGTGCTCGCCAATGGCGAGCTCCGCCTGACTCTCGGCGCGAAGGACGCCGCCGACACCGACCGACTCGTGGCCGCGTACCTCGCATGATCCTCGGCTTCCTCAGCCTCCAGCCCCTCACGTGGCCGACGATCGCGACCGCTCTCGCGCTCGGCGGCGTCTACGCACTGATGGCGGTGGG
>DATFSG010000070.1:0-3374 GCA_035262765.1 Gaiellaceae bacterium
AACGAGCTGCAGAAGCGGCGCGTCCTCCAGAAGCTGCAGCGGCACCTCGGACGGCTGCGCGGCAAGTCCATCGCGCTGCTCGGCCTCGCCTTCAAGCCGAACACGGACGACATGCGCGAGGCGCCGTCCCTCGTCCTCGCCTCGCGGCTGATCGCCGAGGGAGCCGAGGTCCGCGGCTGGGATCCGATCGCGCGTCCCGAGCTGCAGGGAGTCACGCTCCACGACTCGCCGCTCGAGGCCGTCCGCGACGCGGACGCGGCCGTGATCGTCACCGAATGGCCGCAGCTCCTCGAGTTCCCGAGCGAGGAAACCCGGCGCGCGATGCGGCATCCGCTGATCGTCGACGGGCGCAACCTCTTCGATCCGGAAGCCGTGCGCGCGCTCGGCTTCGCCTACGAGGGGACGGGCCGCAAGGTCTCGGAGACGGACGTCCTGCCGGAGGCGGCCGAGCCGGAGCTGGAGACGAGCGAGTAGTGGAGGCGCTCCTGCTCGCCGGCGGCAAGGCGGAGCGGCTGGGCGAGGCGGCGCAGGGACTGCCGAAGCCGCTCGTGCCGGTCGCGGGCCTGCCGCTCGCGGCCTACGGGGTTGCCCGGCTCGTCGAGTGCGGCGTGACGCGCGTGATCGTCGCGTGCCGCGCGGGTGACGAGGAGGCATTCCTCCATGCGCTCTCCGGCCTGGGCGTCGAGGTCGAGGCGGTGGGGGAGGACGAGCCGCTCGGGCGCGGCGGCGGGCTCCGGCTCGCGGCCACGCGGCGGCAGGAGTCGGGTCCCGTGCTCGCCCTCAACGGCGACGAGCTCCTCGACGTCGACTTCCGCTCGCTCCTCGCCGAGCACGAAGCGAGCGGCGCGGCGGGGACGATCGTCGTGGCGCGGGTCCGCTCTCCGTTCGGCGTCGTCGAGGTCGAGGAGGACGGAACCATCACCGGCTTTCGCGAGGCGCCCGTGCTCGAGCACTGGGTCAACTCCGGCGTCTACGTGCTGGGCGAGGACGCGCTCGCCCTACTCCCGGAGAAGGGCGACCACGAGCAGTCGACCTTCCCGCAACTCGCGCAGGAACGCAGGCTGCACGCGCACCGCCACGACGGCGTCTGGCTCACGGTCAACACGCCGAAGGACCTCCGACGCGCCGCGGAGTTCATCGAGGAGCATCCCGAATGGCGCCCGCAGAGGCAGCTCGCGTGATGCTCGACTCGCCGAACTACGGCTCGCTCGACCGCTTCGCCTTCGACCCCCGGAAGGTCGACAAGCCGTGGGGCTGGGAGCTGATCTGGGCGCACACAGACGCCTACGTCGGGAAGATCCTCTTCGTGCGGGCGGGCGAGTCACTCTCGCTCCAATTCCACCGGGAGAAAGACGAGAGCTGGTACGTCCAGAGTGGCCGCGCGCGGCTCGAGCTCGGCGACGCCGGCCAGGAGGCGCTCGACGAGGAGGTCGTCACCGCGGGCGCGTGCTTCCACTTCAGCCCCGGAACGGTGCACCGGATCACCGCGCTCGAGGACACGACGATCCTCGAGGTCTCGACGCCGCAACTCGACGACATCGTCCGCCTCGAGGACCGCTACGGACGCGAAGGCAGCAGCGACGCCTGACCGCGTCCTCCGCTGGGACGGCTGCGTCAACGTCCGCGACCTCGGCGGGCTGCCGCTCGCCGGCGGCGGCGAGACGGCGTATCGCGTCGTCATCCGCGCCGACTCCCTCCCCGGCCTGACCGACGCGGGGCGGCAGGCGCTCCTCGACTATGGCGTCTCGCTCGTCGTCGACCTCCGCAGCGGGTACGACGACGACGGGATCCCCAGCGACCTGCCCGTGGAGGTCCTGAAGTCGCCGATGGACCCGCGCCCGGTCGACGCCGCGTGGAACTGGCCGTCGATGCGGGAGGCCTATCTCGCCCTCGCCGACCACTACCGCGACCGGCTGGCCGTGGCATTGACGGCGCTCGGGGACGCGGATCCACCGGCCGCGATCCACTGCGCCGGCGGCCGTGATCGCACCGGGCTCGCCTGCGGGATGGCGCAATGGCTGGCCGGTGTCGAGCCGGACGCGATCGCCGCCGACCACGCGCTGAGCGACGAGAGCTGGGCGCCGCTCAACGCCGCGTGGCTCGCGGAGGCGGAGGACGAGGAGGAGCGCGACCGGCGGCGCCGGGTCTCGGTGCCGGCCGGGCGCACGCTCGTCGACGTCCTGGAGGAGATCGAGCGGCGGGAGGGCATCCGAAACCTCCTCGTCGGCGCGGGCGCGGACGAGGCTGCGCTCGGCCGGCTTGTCGCGCGTCTCCGCGGCGAGGCTTGACACGCCTTTGTTAAGGTCTGGCCGATGGAACCGCTCCATGTCGGACACGCCGCGAAGCACACCGGCTGGTCCGCCCGGATGCTCCGCTATCTCGAGCAGACCGGGCTTGTCGTCCCGGCGCGCACGCCTGCGGGCTACCGGCTCTACGGCCTGCGCGAGCTGAACCAGCTCCGCTCGCTCGCCGAGCTGCGGCGCCGCTTCGGCCTCGGGATCGGCGACATCGCCTTCGCGGCGAGACTCCGGCGGGAGCCCGAGCTCCGCACCGCGATCGACGGCTGGCTCGCCGACGTCGAGGACGCTTCCTGGGTGGAGTGGGAACAACGCAAACACGAACGACTTCTCGCCGCATAACGAAAGGAACTGATGGCAGCAACGCAGCGCTACGACGTGAAAGACCTCGCCCTCGCGGAGGAGGGCAAACGGCGGATCGAGTGGGCCGACCGGCAGATGCCGGTGCTCGCGGCGATCCGGGAGCGATTCGAGCGCGAGCAGCCGCTCGCCGGCCATCGCATCTCCGCCTGCCTCCACGTCACGACCGAGACGGCGAACCTGATGCGGACGCTTCAGGCCGGAGGCGCGGACGTCGTCCTCTGCGCGTCGAACCCGCTCTCCACGCAGGACGACGTGGCCGCGGCTCTCGTGGCCGAATACGACGTGTCCGTCTTCGCCATCAAGGGCGAGGACAACGACACCTACTACGCCCACATCGAGGCGGCCGTCGACCACAAGCCGCACTTCACGATGGACGACGGCGCCGACGTGATCGGCGTCCTCCACTCGGCGCGGCGCGAGCTGCTCGGCGAGATCATTGCGGGCACCGAGGAGACGACCACCGGCGTGATCCGGCTCAAGGCCCTCGAGGCGGAGGGGAAGCTCGGCTTCCCGATCATCGCCGTCAACGAGGCGCAGACGAAGCACATGTTCGACAACCGCTACGGCACGGGCCAGTCGACGATCGACGGGATCATCCGGGCGACGAACGTCCTCATCGCCGGCAAGCGCTTCGTGGTCGCCGGCTACGGCTGGGTCGGGCGCGGCGTCGCCTCGCGCGCGCGGGGCATGGGCGCGCACGTGATCATCACCGAG
>DATFSG010000071.1:0-5616 GCA_035262765.1 Gaiellaceae bacterium
CCCTACACGACCCCCAGCACCACTGGAACATGAGTTACGACTTCGGGCACGGCTTCAACCAAGGCCAATGAGTGACGGACGCAGCTGGCATCCTCGCCAACCACACCTCGAAGGTCGAGGGCGCGCCTCAGGGGTCATTCCGGAACACTGGCCCAGCCGACAGTCCTAGACCCTGGAAGGTGATTCAGGGGACCGCGACCCGGTCTATAACTCGGGCATGAGGTTCGTTGCGCTTGGGACGCTCGCCCTCGTCGCGGTGACCGTCCTCTCCGCCTGCGGAGCGGCGCATCGCCGCGTAGTCGTGGTGTCGCCGGGGGGCGTAGTAACAAAGTACGCCCGGTTACATCCGAAAACCACCCGTCACGACAAGCCCGTCCGTAAAGATTGGGGGCGGTGTCGCCCGCACTCGGCGATTGAGCATTCCGTCTGCGTGAGCAGCGGATACCGGCCGATGCGTTTCTTGGAGGTCCGGGTCTCCTCGGTTGACCGGAGCTATGCAATTGCGAGAGTGAACTACCTGCATCCGATCTCGGGCATCCTTGGGGGCGACGACAACCTCTGGCTCCTCCGGCGAAAGGACGACGGCTGGCGCGCGCGCGGCTTCTACGGAGGGAGGCTCTCGTGCAAGTACGTGCCAGCAGCCGTGGCGCGAGATCTCCTCCGCAACGATCCCGCCCGTCGGGGGGAGAGTTGCGTAGAGGAATCGGCCTTCCGTGTCCGGGCGAGCCAGATCTGCCAAAGGATGAACCGCGCGCTCCGGGGACCGCTACCAGCCACGACAGCCGCGTTTGGGAAGGAGCTGGACAGGATCGACGCTCTGCTCAGGAAGCTAGGCACGATCCAGCCAGATGGCAAGAGGAAAGCGCGCGCTTGGCGAGACGAGCTCCGGCTGCTCACGCGGGTCGCGGCGTCCACCCGGGCTAACGAGGCTGATGTCCTTAAGGCGGCCATCGACATGCGCAAGGCTGACAACTTCGGGCAAAGCTTCGGGCAGGCGACGAGCGAGATGTTTCGGGTCACGGGGGAGATTGCCCCGCGGCGGCTCGCGAACGACCTAGCCAACGATGCCACCACGCTTCATCTCTACGGAGCATGCGAACTTCAATCCGTTGTGCCGCCGCCGCTAGTCGGCTAGAGCAGCGACCAACTTTTAAGCTCCTCAGGGGTCATTCCCGAACACTGGCCCAGTCGAGTGTTCGGCCGGTTGACGCGGCCCGGAAACCCGGGGCGATGCGCCCGTAATCTCTCCTCGTGACCTACGCTGAAGAGGCGCAGGAGCTGTGGTTCGACTACCGGCGTACGGGCGATCAGCAGACCCGCGATCGCCTCATCCTCGGGTACGAGCCGCTCGTGAACTACTTCGCAGGACGGCTCGGCTCGGGCGTGGCGGGTCATGTCGATGCGGGCGACATTGTCTCGTGGGGAATGAGCGGCCTGAGCGGCGCTGTCGAACGCTACGCCGGCTCAGAGACGAGCTGCGGTCGAGGGATTGGCTGTCCGGTTCTCCAGATGAGCCGGAGGCCGAGGGCGGCGGCGTCCGTGAGCCTCGTCGACCCACTCCTCCGGGGCTATCAGGACCGGCGGCGCTCCCAATACCGGCCGACGAGGATTCTTAGTCAGGTGTCATTCCGGAGCGTTGGCCCAAGGCGATGGGAGCGGTGACCCAAAGGCTAGACCCAGCCGTTCGGGGCGCCAGCATTACCGTTTCGACCGTCGATGCGTGAACATTGCTCCGCTTGGATGCGGCGCGGGTCACGATTTGACTGCCGTCAGTCCCCCCGTGGCACACGCGCCGCGCCTCTAGAAATCGGCATCGGCGCAGCGCTTCATGAGCGCCGCCTCGTAGATGCCCTCTGAGGTTGAGGTCAGCCGACGAGGCGGCCGCAGAGCTCGCACATGACCGCGTACTTCTTCGCGCCCGCGGGAGTCACGGCGATCTGACGGCGCACCGGCTGGTGGCGGCAGAGGTTCACCGGCGGGAGGATGCGCTGCAGCGGTGGCAGGTCCGGCAGGTGGCGGACGGCGCCGCCGAAAGCGGGACAGCCGGCCTCGTGCTCACGCCAGACGTCGTTCACGGGCTGGCTCGTGATGGCGACCCAGCCGCAGGCTTCGCACGAGACCTTGATCACGCGTTCAGGGTACGCACGCGGTCGTCAGGATGCCGCGAAATCCACGTCCTTCGCTTCGACCGTGCCGGCCTGCCGTCCGGGCGCCTCGTGGTTGCCCCAGTAGAGGTTCGTGTGCGCGATGACGAGATCCGGCGAAGGAGCTCCCCACGGCGAGAGATCCTCGGTCGTGTGCGCGTCGCTGACGAGCGTCGCGTCGTAGCCGCGCACGAGAGCGCCGTGCAGTGTCGAGCGCACGCACTCGTCCGTTTGCGCGCCGACGACGACGAGCCGCCCGACGGCGAGGTCGGAGAGCACGGACTCGAGCTTCGTCTCCTCGAACGAGTCCGGATAGCGCTTGGGGACCAGCGGCTCGCTCTCGTCCGGGCTCAACTCCGGGACGATCTTCCAGTCTTCGCTTCCCTCGGCGAGGTTGTCGCTCGAGTGCTGCACCCAGACGACCGGGACCTCGGCCGCGCGAGCCTTGTCGACGACGGTGCCGACGTTCGCGACGACGGTGTCCCGCTCATGGGCGCCGCCGACGACGCCGTTCTGGACATCGATCACGAGCAGGGCGGTGTTCGGGCGGTTGTCGAGTGTGGTCATGGCTCCCCCTTGGTCGCAGCAACTCCGTCGGTTGGACGTTAGCGAGGCGAGCGGTGATACGTATGGCCGTAGCTGATGCCGATCGGTCTGCTGGTTCCCGTCGTCTTCGTGGGGTGGGGCACTGCCTGCGCTCTGACCTGTTGGCGACGGCTCGGCGTCTTCGCTCAAGTCCCGGCGCTCGTGGCGAACGAGCTGCCGTTCCTCGGCGCCTATCTGCTGATCGCCTCGACTGCCCTTGCGCTCGCGCAGGGCGATCTCGAGTCGGCGGGCGGGGTCGTCGTCGGGGTGGCAGCGGCGATCGTCCTGGTCGGGCTCGCGGTGATCGTGCGGCGTTCGCTGCGGGCTGACGCCGCGCTTGGCAACCCGACACCGGCGCGGCGAACGTGGGGCCGCATCCTGCTCGCGCCGCTGCGAGGCGTCCGGCCGGGCGTCGTGCGTGTCCGCAACCTGTCGTACGGCGAAGGCAAGCGCCGCAAGCTCGATGTCTACCACCGCCGGGACCGGCCGACCGGAGTGCCCGTGGTGCTGCACTTCCACGGCGGTGGGTTCCACTCGGGGAACAAGAGCCGTGAAGCCCGCCCGCTGATCGGGCATCTGGTCAGCCGCGGGCTGGTCTGTGTGAGCGCCAACTACCGCTTGCGCCCGTATGTCGAATACGAGGACCAGCTCGCCGACGCCATGGCCGCGATCGAGTGGGTGCGGTCGCACGCGCCGGAGTACGGCGGCGACCCGGCGCGGATCTTCCTCGTCGGCAGCTCGGCCGGCGCCTACCTGGCCGTCGACGCCGTCAACGCCGGCACGACCGGAATCGTCGCCATCGTCGGCCGCTACGGCTACTACGGCAGCCTTACCGCCGATCGGCCGATGCCGCCGCTGCTGGTGATCCACGGGGAGAACGACCTGCTCGTCGCGGCCTCGCGCGCACGCGAGTTCGCCGAGCGGATGGGCGCCCGGTATGTCGAGCTACCGGGCGGCCACCACGACTTCGACCTCTACGAATCGATCCGCGCGAATGCCGTCGCCGGTGCGGTCGAACGGTTCATCACCTCGTGATCGAGACGGAGCGGCTCGTTCTGCGCCCGATGGTCGCCGAGGACGTGGACGCTCTGTTGGAGATCTTCGGCGACCCGGCGGTGATGGCCGCGTTCCGCGAGCCGCCGCTCGACCGAGAGCAGGTCGGCAGATGGCTGGAGCGCAACCTCGAGCACCAGCGTGAGCACGGCTTCGGCCTCTTCGCGGTATGCCTGAGGGAAGACGGCCGCTTGATGGGCGACTGCGGCCTCGAGCTGATCGAGGTCGCGGGCGAGCAAGTCGCCGAGCTCGGCTACGACTTCCGCAGCGACCACTGGAACCGGGGCTACGCCACGGAGGCAGCCGCCGCTGTCCGCGACTTCGCCTTCGACACCCTCCGGCTCCCGCGACTCGTGAGCCTGATCCAGCCGGGCAACCCGGCCTCCGAGCAGGTCGCCCGCAAGACCGGCTTTAAGCAGGTCCGGCGAATCGAGCGACACGGCCGCACGTATCTCGTCTACGAGATCGACGCTAGTACCGGGGCGGTCGAACCTTCGCCCAGAGAGCCTGGGCCATCAGCTTCGGGAGATAGTGGCGGTACGGCCCGTTCATGATCAGGAAGTCGTCGAACCTGTGCGCGCCGGGCTGGTTCTTGACGGACCGGGCCGCATCGCGAAGGGCAATCATCTGCTCGACGGTCATCTGCAGCGCGACTTCGTTCGGCTGGTACGTGCAACCGGCGGGGTAGTCGCGACCCGGCTCGCGGGACATCTCGATGTGACAACCCATCACGTGCGTGATCTGCCGAGTGCCCGCGAACTCGACCGTTCTCTCCAGGCTGTCGAGGAAGGTCGGAAAGTCGAACGCGTAGATCCGACCCGGCAAGACGTTGTCGGCGGTGAGCAGGAACCCGCTCCACGGGTCGTAGATCGTGAGTGACGCACGCTGGTGGCCTGGGGTACCGGTCAGCTCGAGCACGCGTCCGCCCAGGTCGAGCTCGACGATCTGGTTCGGCCAGTCCGTGAAGCCGAAGTACTCCTGCATCGCGGACAGCTCGGCGTCGACGAGGGTCGTCGCCGGCCGGTCGGCAAACTGGGCGTCTCCCTGAGTGTGGTCGTGATGGCCGTGCGTGTGGGCCACGATCAGCTCGTAGCCCTCCCGGGGATGCTCCGCGAGCCAGGTCTCGACGATCCCGTCGATGGTCTCCCGCAGCGGATTCCCCTCGGCCTTCTTGACGGCGCCGGTGTCGAGCAGCAGCGCGCGGTCGTTGCCGAAGAGCAGATACAGGAAGGGAGCCTCGGCGGTGAGCGTCTTGCTCTGCCGCAGCACGTACGTGTGCGTGTCGTAGCGGTGCACCTGGAAGGGCGGATCGGTCTTGGGGGTGCCGCGCGGCGAGCCGTGGATCCAGCGGACGTCGAGGTCTCCGTCTACCGGTGCGTTCGTTGCGAAGTCGATGTCACTCATGAGCCAAAGACACTAGCCCGGTCTCACGAACTACTTATGAGCCGGTCTTTACACCGTGATCCACGGGCTACCGCTGGCGTCTCGCCGGGAAGCCGGACTCGAAGGTGGTGAAGTTCGTCTCCCACCACTACGTCGCGCCGAAGAGAGGCAGCAACCCGGGCGCCGCGGGCAAGGAGATCTGGCGATTCCGCGCCGTCGACGCAGGCTCCACGCGGCTGCGCCTCTCCTACGAGCAGGCAGGAACGCGCACGGTAGGCGGCGTGTACCGCGTCAAGCTCCGCGTCCGCTAGCTAGGGACTCGCAGGCGAACACGTCCCTGGGGCGAAGTACGCTGACGGCGTGCTCGCGGCGATCAGCCCGCACCTCAGCGTTCTCGACGAGCTAGGCGACCACCTCGACGTCCTCTGGGGCGCGCTCGTCGCCTTCGCCA
>DATFSG010000072.1:0-6468 GCA_035262765.1 Gaiellaceae bacterium
GAAGCTCGCGAAGAAGATCATCCACAACTACGCACCGGATCTCGACCAGGAGTTCGCCGCGGGCGACAACAACCTCGTCTACGGGCTCGGCGTCGGGTGGACGACCTGGGACGCGCTCAAGCACTCGGGCAAGAACCCGACTCGCGCGAGCTTCATGCACGCGCTCCGCAACATGAACGAGAAGAACAACCCGTTCCTCTATCCCAAGATGGTCGTCAAGACCTCCAAGACGCGCCCCTTCCCGATGGAGCAGCTGATCTTCGAGAAGTGGCAGGGCGGCAACGGCGGTGACTGGAAGACGTTCGGCAAGATCCTGAACAGCGGTCACTAGGACGTCGCGTAACGCGGTTACTCGAGGGGGAGCTCCGGCTCCCCCTCGTCGTCTCTAGAGGTCGGCGGGGTCGGTGACGGGAGCGCGGCAGGCGAAGCGCTCGCAGACGTAGACCGCCGGACTGCCGTCGACGAGCGTCTTGCCCTCGAGCAGCGGGATATTGTCGGCCGGGCCGAAGGCGACGACGGCGTTCGGGTCGAAGCCGCGCATCGCGGCGCGGGCGACGTCGGAGTCCGGGCCGCCGACGATCGCCAGCTCACGCGGCGGCGAGAGATGGAGGTCGAGCGCGCAGAGCGCCCAGCCGAAGGCGCTCGGCGCCCGCGGGAGGAGGTCGCGGACGAGGCGGAGCGCACCCACGGCTTGCCGTTCGAGCTCGTCGTCGCCCCAGATCCGCGCGAGGCGCAGGAGGACGAAGGCGAGCATCGAGCTTCCCGCAGGCGTCGGGTTGTCGTCGAAGGCCTTCTGCCGTGCGACGAGCTGCTCACCGTCGGCGGGAGCGAGGAAGAAGCCGCCGCGCTCCGAGTCGCCGCAGAGCTCCACCGCGGCGAGCGCGAGCCGCCGCGCCTCGCGCAGCCAGCGCAGTTCGCCGCTTGCAACGTGCAGCTCGTAGAGACCGTGCGCGACGTTCGCGTAGTCCTCGAGGTACGCGGGGAACTTCGCACGGCAGTCGCGCAGCGTGCGCCAGAGCGGGTCTGCTGCGAGCAGCTCTCCGAGCTCGACAGCCGCCGCGAGCAGGTCGTCGCGCTCGAGGCGGCGCGCTCCCTCCGCGAGCGCCGCGAGCGCGAGCCCGTTCCAGGCGGCGATCACCTTGTCGTCGAGCGCCGGCTGCGGCCGCTGCTCTCGGATCGCCAGCAGGCGCGCCCGCGTCTCGTTGTCCAGCTCCCCGCGCAGGATCGAGCGGCCGTGCTCGAACGGCTCGAGCAGCTCCGCCGGCGCTCCCTCGTCCGCAGTCCAGGTGTACGTGAGCCCTTCGACGCCGTCGGTGTCCGCGTCCTGCGAGGAGGCGAAGCCGCCGCTCTCAAGGCGCAGCTCGCGCACCAGGTAGTCGAGGGTCTGCTCCGCGACGACGCGGTACCGCTCCTCGCCAGTGAGCAGCCACGCATGGAGGTACGGCGGCACGAGCAGCGCGTTGTCGTAGAGCATCTTCTCGAAGTGCGGCACGAGCCACTGCGGGTCGACGGAGTAGCGGTGGAAGCCGCCGCCGACGAGGTCGTACATCCCGCCCGCCGCCATCCCGTCGAGCGTGAGCCGAACCGCATCGAGCGAGCCGCGGCGCAGCAGGTACTCGAGCACCGATGCCGGCGGAAACTTCGGCGCGTGGCCGAAGCCGCCCCAGCGCGGGTCGAGCTGCGAGAGCAGACCGCTCTCGGCCTCGGCGAGCAGCGCCTCGGTCAGCGGCTCGCTTGATGGCTCCGTCTCGGCCGAGCGCCGCAGCGCGCCGACGAGCGCCTCGGCTTGCGCGGCGACGTCATCCGGCCGCTCTCGGTACGCATCCGCCACCGCGTGCAGCACCTGCCGGAACGCCGGCATCCCGTGGCGCGGCTCGGGTGGGAAGTACGTCCCGCCGAAGAACGGCTCGCCGTCGGGCGTGAGGAAGACGGTGAGCGGCCAGCCGCCCTGGCCGGTGAGCGCGACGACTGCGTCCATGTAGACCGCGTCCACGTCGGGCCGCTCCTCGCGATCGACCTTGACGTTGACGAAGAGCTCGTTCATGACGGCGGCGGTGGCCTGGTCGTCAAACGACTCGTGCTCCATCACGTGGCACCAGTGACAGGCGGAGTAGCCGATCGAGACGAGCAGCGGCTTGCCGCTCGCCCGGGCCTCGGAGAAGGCCTCCGGCCCCCACGCCCGCCAGTCCACCGGGTTGTCGGCGTGCTGGAGGAGGTAGGGGCTCGTTTCCTGCGCGAGCCGGTTCATCGCGGTAGCGTAGGTGCGATGTCCCAGTTCCCAGGCGGCACCGTCACCTTCGTCTTCACAGACATCGAAGGCTCGACCAGACTCCTGCAAGAGCTCGGGGACGAGGCGTACGGCCAGGTCTCGGGCGATCATCGCCGCCTGGTGCGCGAGACGTTCGGCGCCCGGGGCGGCACGGAGATCGACACGCAGGGCGACGCTTTCTTCTTCTCCTTCACGCGCGCCCGCGACGCGGTTGCCGCGGCGGTCGACGCCCAGCGTGCGCTCCGCGACCACGAGTGGCCCGGCGGGAAGGAACTGTCGGTGCGCATGGGGGTCCACACCGGCGAGCCGCACGTCGGCGAGGAGGGCTACCTCGGGCTCGACGTCGTGCGCGCCGCGCGCATCTCCGCGGCCGGCCACGGCGGCCAGATCCTGATCTCCGAGACGACGCGCGCGCTACTCGGCAACCAGCTCCCCGAGGGCGTCGCGGTGCACGATCTCGGCCAGCAGGACCTGAAGGACGTGCAGCACGAGCACATCTACGAGCTGACGATCGACGGGCGGGCCGTGTCCACGAAGCCGCTCAAGACCGAGAAGCCGAAGTCGAAGGGGGACGACTTCGGCAAGCGGTTCGAAGACCGCATCACGGCCTACGTCGAGTCGAAGCTCGAGCAGGCGTTCGAGAAGACGGGTCAGGAGTTCGACAAGAAGGCTCAGCGCGAATAGCCGACGAGCGTCGCGTGGCGGCGGAAGCCGATCGACTCGTAGAGCCCGCACGCCACGTCGTCGACGCAGTACACGATCGCCTGCCGCCCGTCTTCGTCGTACCAGCGGCGGAGCGCGTACGTGCAGACGGCCGCGCCGAGGCCGCGCCGTCGGAAGTCCTCGCGCACGCCGACCGGCTCGAGCTCGCCGACCTTGTTCTCGTCGTCCGGCCAGAGGAGGCAGTAGGCGGCGAAGCGGCCGTCCGGCGCCTCGACGACGCAGTCGAGGGACATGCGGTACGGCCACGAGGCCTGGACGTTCGCGAAGCTCGACTCGGTGACGCGCGAGGGCGCCCAGACGTCGCGGTGCACGGCAACGCGTTCGGCGAGGTCGTCTGGCTCGACGGTCCGGTAGCGGAAGCCCTCCGGTAACGGCGGCGGCTCGGGAGCCTCGGGCAGGTCGCGCGCGAGGAAGTGCATGAGTGAGCTGTGGCGGGTCACCTGCGCGTCGTCGTCCGGCGTAAAGCCGTGCCGCCGCAGAGCCGCCCGCACCTCCTTGTCGTCCTCGAACGCCACCGCCGTGCGGGCGTCGGGGTCGGCGAGGATCTCGTCGAGCAGGTCGAGGCGATCGCGCCGGACGTCGAGCTCCAGCAGCCCGCGGCCGCCGCCCTTCAGCCACGACCAGGCGACGGTGCGGTCGCCATCCTTCCAGATCCGGAACGTCCACTCGTCCTCCCGTCCCTCCTGCGAGCGAAGGCCCCAAGTGACGTCGCCGACGTGCCACGGCGCGCGCACGCCGAGCTCGCGCCGCTGCTCGAGGGTGAGCTCGTGCATCGCTGCGATGATCTCTGCCGTGAGTCGCACGTACGAGGAGTTGAAGGTCGGAGCCGTCTACCGAAGCCGCTTCGGACGCACCGTACTGGAGGCCGACAACACCTGGTTCACGCTGCTCACGCTGAACACGAACCCGATCCACTTCGACGCCGAGTACGCCGCGACGACCGAGTGGGGAAAGCCGCTCGTGGACTCGACCTTCACGCTCGCCCTCGTCACCGGGCTGTCGGTCGCCGACGTCTCCGAGCGCGGCGTCAATCTCGGCTGGAAGGAGGTGCGGCTCCCGGCGCCGGTCTTCGCGGGCGACACAATCCGCGCCGAGACCGAGGTGTTGGCCAAGCGCGAGTCGGAGTCCCGCCCGGGATTCGGCATCGTCACCGTCCGCACGCGCGGCCTCAACCAGCGCGACGAGGCTGTGATCGAGTTCGAGCGCTCGATCATGCTGCCGCTGTGATCGAGACGGAGCGGCTGCTGCTGCGGCGACCGACCGAGGCGGACGTCGAGTCGCCGCCGGCGTGGCTCTCCGATCCCGAGGTGATGGACTGGCTCGGCGGGATCGCCGAGCCGCCTGCCGAGGTCGTGCAACTGTGGCTGGCCCAGTGGGAACTGTTCCCGTCGGGAAAGTTCCTCATCGAGCTCCGCAGCGACGGAGCCGTCGTCGGTCGGGTCGGCGCCAACTACTACGACCCGCGGACGTGGCGGCGGTCGGCGGACGGCGAGCCAGAGCTCGGCTGGGCGCTCGGCCGGGAGCACTGGGGACACGGCTACGCGACCGAGGCGGCGCTGGCCGTTCGCGACTGGCTGCAGGCGCCGCGCGTCATCTCGCTGATCGCGCCGGACAATCTCCGCTCGCAGCAGGTCGCACAGCGGCTCGGCGCCCACCCCGAGCAGACGGTGGAGCTGCCCGGCCACGGGCCGCACCTCGTCTGGGTGCACCCGCGTTGAGCGAGACCGAGCTCCACCCGCTCGCCGGCATCCGCGTCGTCGACGTCACGTCGTCCCTCGCAGGCCCGACTGCGACGCAGCTGCTCGCCGCGCTGGGCGCGGACGTCGTCAAGGTGGAGCCGCTCGCCGGCGACCACGCCCGCGCGTGGGGCCCGCCGTTCATCGACGAGGAAGGCGCGATGTTTCTCGCCTCGAACGCGGGCAAGCGCTCGCTCGCCGTCGATCTCGGCGACGAGCGAGGCCGCGAGATCGTGCTTCGGCTCGCCGACCGCGCCGACGTGTTCCTCCAGAGCCTCCGGCCGGGAGCCGCCGAGCGGCACGGCCTCGGCGCCGTCGACCTCCGGGCGCGCAACCCGCGACTCGTGCACTGCTCGATCGGCGCGTTCGGCTCGCGCGGTCCACTGAGCGGGCAACCGGGCTACGACCCGCTGCTGCAGGCCGCCTCGGGGATCATGAGGGTCACCGGCGAGCCCGGCGGCCCGCCTGTGCGCGTGGGCGTGTCGCTGATCGACCTCGGCACCGGAGTCTGGGCGGCGCTCGGCGTGCTCGCGGCGCTGTACGAGCGCGAGAGCACCGGCCAAGGGCGCACGCTCGACCTCTCCCTCTACGAGACGGCGCTGTCGCTGCTCTCGACCCAGCTCGTCGGCTACCTCGGCAGCGGCGCCGTGCCTGGCCGCGAGGGAACCGCGTTCCCGCAGATCGTCCCGTACCAGGTCTTTCCGACGCAGGACGGCGAGCTCATGATCGTCGCCGGCAACGACAAACTCTTCGCCGCGTTGTGCGGCGTCCTCGGCCTGCCGGAACTCGCCCGCGACCCGCGCTTCCTCACGAACCCGGACCGCGTCGTGAACCGGACGGAACTGATCGTGCTGCTCGAGGAGAAGACGAAGGAGCGTCGGTCGACGGCGCTGCTCGAGGCGCTCGTCGCCGCGGGCGTGCCCGTGTCGCCGGTCTACGACGTCGGCGAGGCGGCCCGGCATCCCCAGACCGAGGTGCTCGGGATCCTGCAGTCGCTCGGAGACTTCGTCACCGTCGCCGCGCCGCTCTCGGCCGACGGCGAGCGCGTGCGTCACCACGCCCCGCCTCCGGCGCTCGGCGCGCACACCGGGGAGATCCTGCGCGAGGTCGGCTACGCGGAGGACGAGATCGCGGACCTCACCTCCTCGGGCGTCGTCCGGCTCGGCTGACCGCGATGGCGCTCCCGCTCCGGACGAAGCTCCTCTACGGAACGAGCCGGGTCGGCAGCGAAGCGCTCGGCAAGAGCAGCGGCCTGTGGCTCCTCTACTACTACGCGCCGCCCAGCGACGCCCACCTGCCGACGCTTCTGCCGTCGCTCGCGGCCGGGGTGCTGCTCTTCGTCGGCGGGATCATCTCGGCGCTCGACGACGCGATCGTCGGCTACTTCAGCGATCGCACCCGCTCGGGCTTCGGGCGCCGCATCCCCTACATCCTCCTCGGCGCACCGCTCTGGTCGATCTTCTTCCTCCTCCTGTTCACGCCGCCCTCCGACGCGGGAAACGCGACGACGGCCATCTATCTCCTGCTCGTGTTCGAGGCGGTCTCCCTGTTCGGCTCGATCGTCGTCACGCCGTACGAGGCACTCCTGCCGGAGATGGCGGCCTCGAGCCGCGAGCGCATGAGCCTTGAGGCGATCAAGGTCTACATGGGCGTCGCCGGGACCGCGATCGGGCTCGTCGCCAGCACTGTGCTCGTGCACCGGATCGGATTCAGGACGATGGCCGTCTCCATCGCCGCGCT
>DATFSG010000073.1:0-2726 GCA_035262765.1 Gaiellaceae bacterium
GCCTCGAGCCGCCGCACGAGCTCGGCCGTGGCCCGGACGCCGACGTCGCCGGCGATCAGCGCCTCCTCGAGCCGCTCCCAGTCCGCGTCGTCGCCCGGGTCGAACGAGGTCGCCGCCGCGAGCTCGCCGGTGAGCGCGCGACGCGACTTGGAGAGCGAGTCGCGGAGGCGCGAGAAGAACCGGCCACCGTCCTCTTCCCGAGGGGACGACGCGCCCGGCTCGCCCAGCAGCTCCCCCCAGCTACGCGGCGAGTTTCCACTCCTCGTCGCGGATGAGCGGGACTGCGGCACCGTCCGGCATGATCGCGTCCACCTCAAGGTCCGGCCCGCCGACCATGAAGTCGGTGTGGACGTTCGAGACGTTCATCGCCTCGTCCGGCTCGCCCTCGAAGTTGTACGGAAGCCCGAAGCCGTACGCGATGTGACACGTTGCGTTCTCGTCGAACAGCGTGTTGTAGAAGAGCTCTCCCGTCTGGCCCACCCGGGATTCCTTCGTCACGAGCGCCAGCTCGCCGAGCCGGTCCGCGTTCTCGATCGTCGCCATATGGGCGCGGACGATGTCGGCACCCGTCTCCGCCTCAATCTGCACGATCCGTCCGTCCTCGAACGTGAGCTCGAGACCGCGGACGAGCTGCCCGTCGAGGCCGAGCGGCCGGCTCGCACGCAACGTCCCCTCGGCTCGCCGGGGATCTGGCGTGGTGAAGATCTCCTCGGTCGGCATGTTGGCGACGTAGTCGATCCCGCCCGCAGTGCGGAAACGGGCGCTTCCCCAGCGAGCGCTCGACAGGAGACCCACGGTGAGATCCGTCCCCGGCCCGCGGTACCGGAGCGCATCGGGTCGGAGCTCGGTCAGCGCGGCAGCTCGCGCGTCGAGCTGGTCGAGGTGCTCACGCCAGGCGGCGACTGGATCGGGCTCGTCGAGGCGGAAGCAGAACGCGACGAGCTCCCACAGCCGCTGAAGGTCCGGCTCGCCCAGCACCTGGCGTGCCCAGCCCTCGGAAGGTGCGCCGACGCCGCACCAGTTCACGCTGTCCACCCGGTTCTGCCGCTGGCGGATCTCGGTCAGCGCGACCGGCGATGCCCGTCCTACGCGTTCGCCGTCGAGGTCCGCCAGGAGTTCCGGCTCCGGATTGCCCGAGGTCGCCAAAAGGGCGTTGCCTGCATAGGCCTCGGTGCGCGTCTTCAGCCACTCGGGCGCATGCCCGAGGGCCTCGTCCGGCCCGAACTCGATCAGCGCCCGCTGGAGGTGCTGATCCGTGTAGCGCGCGTCGACGTAGGACGCACCTGCACGGTACGACTGCCGCGTCAGCGCGCGCACGAGGTCGGCGTGCGCGAGGGCTCCATTGATGTACACCTCTTGCCCTTCCTGGACGTTGGCGCCGACGCGGACGGCGAGCTCCGCGTAGCGCTCGAGGCGGTCGTCCATCGCTCGATCGTACGTGCCGCGCTTCAGTCCGCTCGCCGGTTGCCCTCGAGCACCGGATAGCGCGCGTCGCCGTCGAGGCAGGCTGCGGCGAAGAGCGCCGTGCCGGCGCCGCCGGTGAAGAGCGAGTAGCGGCCGGGCCGGCGCTGGGCCTGTGCGAGCGCGTGCAGTGCAAAGCGGCGGGCGCGGTCGAGCCACAGCTCGTCTTGTGTCCGTTCGAAGGCCGCGAGCAGCGCGAAGCCGTTGCCCGAGGTGCCGTGGCAGATGCCGTGGCCTTTCTCGTCGCCCGGCGCGCCGGCTTGCCAGACGAGCTCGGCGCCGGCGAGCAGCAGCTCCTCGTCGAGGTAGTCGCGCGCGAGGGAGACGATCCCCGGCCCGCTCGCGCACCATTGGAGCTTGCCCTCGCTGCCCCAGTTGGCGAGCCCGTCCACGCGCTTCGCGGCCCGCGAGAGTGCCTCGGCCGACTCGGTGCGAAGCGCCTCGTTGCGTGCGTCGTCGACCTGAAGCAGCGACAGGACGTTGCCGGCGAGCCCGTGCACGGTGCCGATCCCGCGGAAGCTCGTGCCCCACAGCTGCTGCGTCCACAAGCCGTCGGCGTCGCGGCGGGAGGCGAGGGCGTCCGCCGACTCGCGCGCGAGGTCGTCCCAGCCCATCGCGGTGGCCGCGACCAGCGTTCCGGGCGTCCCCCACATCAGGTCCTCGGCCTCGTTGGCGAGGTTGGCGCGGATCCGGTCACGCAGATCGTCCTCGAACGGAAGGCCGAGCTTGCAGGCGACGAACAGGATCCCGACCTCGCCGGTGAGGAGCCCGGATTCCGGCGGCTCGGGCAGCGCTTCGCCTGCGACGTAGTCCGGTTCCGCGCGCCAGCGTTCGACCGCTTCGATCGCGATTGCCGGGAGGTCGAGCGCCGTCTCGGCGAGACCGCGGCGTCGCAGCTCGTCGAGCGCCCAGACCACACCCGCCGCGCCGACATAGAGGTTCTTCATGGGTAGCGCGGCGTTCCAGCCGTCCCACTCGTGCGCCGGCCAGAGCGCGTCGGGATCGAACGCCGCGTCGGCGTCGGCGACGATGGCCGCGATGCCGTCGCGGGCTCGCGCCTCGTCCCACGGCTCGTTCGTCAGCGGCTCGAACGCCGCCGGGTCGTACAACACCTCGGGAGACTAAGCGGCGCTCGCTGCTTCTGCTTCCTCCCGCGGCAGCCTGCGCGAGACGACCTGGGAGACGCCCTCGCCGCCCATGGTCACGCCGTAGAGGACGTCGGCGGCCTCCATCGTGCGCTTCTGGTGCGTGATGACGACGAACTG
>DATFSG010000074.1:0-8639 GCA_035262765.1 Gaiellaceae bacterium
ACGTTCGACCCGAGGGGAACTGGGAGGCTGCGTTCGCGCGCATACGCTCGCGAGCTCGCGACAATCGCGGCGCATGCAGAGGGAGGGCGCTACCGGAGCAACGCTCAGGAGGTGCCGGAGGCGGCCGACGTGTTCGAAGAGCGTCTGGGAACTGAGCCGAGCGGCGTGGGTAGTCCCGCGGGACAGCCCGCCGGGATCTCCTCGACTCCATATCGACCGGTCCCGGTGCTGCCGTGGGTCTACGGAGCTGCCGACGCCGTCGCCGTTATCGCGATCGTCGCCTGCGTCCTCTCCGTGGTGGGAGGCCTGATCAAGGGGGTCGGATCGAACGACGCGTTCGCGTGGATCGCGTCCGGCATCTTGGTCGGTGCGACCTGGCTGGCAATCGCGGTCGTCATGAAGCTGCTGGTGGATATCGGGCTTTCAGTGCGAGCGGTCTCGACTGCCACTACCGCGCCACCCACACCTGCGGGCTCAGCGCCGAGCGCGGCTTCCGACTAGCGCGCACCCGCATCTGCGGGTCGCTCGTTGCCTCGTGAAGTACACGAACGCAAAGGAGTGCGACGTCAATGAACAAGGGAGTGATCGTTCCGGCTGCCCTCGGCGCTGCAGGCGCTCTGGCAGCCGGCAAGGCGGCGGCGGCAGCGGCGGCAAGAAGACGCGGCGCCTGCCGATCCAGCGCCGGACGGACGTCGCGGTGCCGGTCGAGACCGCCTACAAGTCCTGGTCCGACTTCGAGGAGTACCCGAAGTTCATGCACCGTGTTCTCCACGTCGAGAAGACGGGTCGCAACAAGATCCGCTGGCAGGAGAAGATCTGGTTCAGCCGGCGCCAGTGGGAGGCGACGATCACCGAGCGCCGTGCCAACGACCGCATCGTCTGGAAGACGACGAGCGGCATGTCCCATCGCGGCGTCGTGAGCTTCCACAAGCTGGAGCCGAACCTCACTCGCGTCATGGTCGAAATGGAGTTCGAGCCGAACGGCATGGTCGAGAAGATGGCGTCCGGGGCTGCGCTTCGTGAAGCGCGCCGTCCAGGCCGACCTCGCCCGCTTCAAGGCCCACGTCGAGATGGAGGACGCGAACGGGATCGAGTACCGGGCCGGCCGGGAGCAAAGCGCCGACGACGCCGACGAGGAGGGTCGCGCCGCCTAGGCCTGGCGCGCTTCGGCCAGCGCCGACGCATGAGCCGAGAACTGGCTCTTTCTAGTCGGTCGTTGTGTTCTCGGAGGGGGTGCAGGGAATCCCGCACCCCCTCCACGTAGAGGTTCGTTAGCCGGTGACCGGCGGAGTGAAGGGCCCTCGCACGCCGATCCGCACCGCACCGCAGCTCGCGGCGCCGGCGTGGGCGAGCGGGGTGAAGCGGAGGATGCCCTTCTTCTTCATCTTCAGAGCGTGCTTGATCACGCCCTTGGCGTTGGAGCGCCTCGTGACCACGTTGATTCCCGCGCCCTTGATCCGCACCTGGAAGCCCGGGGCCGCCTTGTGCTTCTGCGTCAGGTGGAGGGTCAGCGTCGTCTTGCGTCCGACCACCAGCTGGCCCGGCGTGATCCGCGAGATCAGCACGCAAGGCGGCTCGCCGATGAAGGGGGTGACCTCGACCGACGCCGTCGCCGTGTTGTTGGTCAGGGTCGTCTCGGTCAGGTCGCCCGACACCGTGCCGGTGTTGGTCTGGATGCCGACCGTGCTCGGCGTCGTGACCAGCGTGATCGTGACCGAGGCTCCGGCGGCCATCGTGCCGATGTCGCAGTTGAGGATCGCGCCACCGGTGCAGGTTCCCTGCGTCGTCGTGGACGAGACGTAGGTGTTGCCGGCCGGCATCGGGTCGGAGACCTTGACGCCGGTGTCGGTGTCCGGCCCGTGGTTGGTCACGACCATCGTCCAGGTGATGTTCCCCGCGCCGAGCACCTGCGTGGCCGGTGACCCGGCCTTCGTGATCGCCAGGTCGACCAGGGAGGAGACCACGAGCCTCTCGTCGGTGCACGTGCTCAGGGCCGCATTGTTGTTCTGGTCGCCCGAGTAACTCGCCTGCCAGTAGTACGTACCCGGCGTGTTGAACGTGACCGGGTTCGAGTCCGGCACAGAACCGTCGATGACGTTCACGGTGCCACCGTCGGCGAACTTCGTCTCGCACTCGCTGTCGGTGTACACGGTGTAGGTGACCGTGCCGGCTGCGTCGCCGGTTGCCCCGCTCAGGCTCGCGGAGTCGTGCACGACAACACCGCTGTTCCCGGCCGACGAAGAAAGCTGCGTTGTGATGCTCGGGTTCTGTCGCTCGATCGTCAGCGGTTCGCAGGCTCCCGTCGACCCCAGGTAGGCGTTGCTTCCGTTGTAGACCGCTCTGTAGCCGTACGAACCCGGAGCAAGCGGTCCTTCCGGGAGCACACCGAGCGCCTGCCCGTTCGAATCGAGTGTGAACGTGCCCGAGTCGACCACCGTCTCGGGGTCACAGTCGGCGCTGCCGTAGAACGTCAGCGTCACGGTGCCGTCGGGAGCCGGCGCTCCTTGAGGCGCCCCGTTGCCGGGGCTCACGGTGACGTCATCACTCACCGACGAGCCCGCCGCCTGCGTCGAGCCGCCCTCGATCTCGGTAGTCGTCGCAGAGGGCACTTGCTGCACGTGGGTGCTGGCCCCGCTCCTGTTGGTCTGGTCGCCGATCGGGCAGGACGTCTCACAGGTGATGTCCTGCCAGGTCACGACCACGTCGTCGGCCAGGACGTGGCCGGCGTTCAGGAAGTCGGACGGCTTGACCGTGTAATAGGAGAACGGGTTCGAGGTCAGCGACGAGCCTGCCGGCAGCGTGCACAGGGTCGAGCCCGTGTACGGATCGGCATCCGTGCCGGCGCCCGAGCCGTTACAGGTCGCTCCGCCGCTCGAGACCAGCTCCAGCGACCCCAGGATGTTCCCCGAGCTCACGTCGCCGGTATGCGCGTGCACCGTGTCCACCACGGAGGTGACCGTGTACGTGTCCTGCGGCACGTCGGTATCGATGTTGTTCGCGATCAGGAACTGGCACGAGTACGGCGCGAACACACTCGTCGGATCCGCACATCCCTTCGCCAGACCCAAGCCGTGCACGACCGTCTGTGCGCGGGCCGACCCCGCGGTCAGTAGCACCACCACCGCCAACAGGGCGAGGAGCGCAAAATGTCTCAACCCGAGCCTCCGCATCCCACTCTCCTCCTTAGGCCGAAGCGTCGTTTGACCACGAGCAGCGCCGGACGGGAGCGCGCTCCTGTCCTGGCCGTCTGGCCTCTGAGGTAAGTCGTAGAACCCGGCCGACCCCGGCGGGCAACACGATCGGCTAGTCGAAACAGTCCTTCGGGACTAACCCAGGCGCGCTTCGGCAAGCCGCCGGCGCACGAGCCGGTCGGCCGCGTCTGCGGGCGTGACTCCTGCCGAGTCCGCCTCGGCGAAGAGCGTCCGCAGCGTCTCACCGATCCGCGCCAGCCCGTTCTGGAGCTGTGGCTCGTCCCAGCCCTCGTCCTCGAGGCCGATGAGCTGGATGATGCCGCCCGAGCTGACGATGTAGTCCGGCGCGTAGAGGATGCCGCGCGCGTGCAGCCGCTCGGCGTCCTCCGGCTCGGCCAGCTGGTTGTTCGCGCAGCCGGCGACCGCGCGGCAGGCCAGGCCGGGAATCGACTCGGCGTTGAGCGTGCCGCCGACGGCGCACGGGGAGTAGACGTCCACCTCGGTCTCGACCACGCGCTCGGGCGGAACCGTCTCGCAGCCGGTTGCGGCGGCCCGCGACTCGTCGACGTCGCTGACGAGCACGCGAGCGCCGGCCTCGGCCAGCTCTCCCGCGAGAACCGCGCCGACCGAGCCGGCGCCCTGGACAAGGACGCTGCGTCCGGCGAGGTCCGGCGAACCGAAAGCGTGCTCGACGGTCGCGCGGATCGCGTGCAACGCGCCGCGGGCGGTGCCGCGGCCACTGTTGCCGCCTCGGCCGGTCGTCCCGTACACCCAGGGGCAGGCCTCGGCGACGACGTCGAGATCCTCCGGCGTGATGTTCATGTCGCCGGCCGTGCGGTACGTGCCGCCGAGCGAGGCGACGAGCTCGCCATAGCGCCGCAGAAGGCGCTTGCGCGGCTCGCCGGTCGGCAGCTCCGGCACGGCGAGGACAGCCTTGCCGCCGCCGCGCGGCATCCCGGCGCCGGCCATCTTCCACGTCATTGCGCCGGACAGCCGCATCGCGTCGGCGAGGCCGTCGGCCGGAGCGGGGTAGACCCGCATGCGCGTGCCGCCGCCGGCCGGGCCGAGCACGGTGGAGTGGACGCAGACGAAGATCCAGGCGCCGCTCTCAGCATCGTGGCGGACGACGGCGTGCTCGCCGTCCCAGCCCGCGAGAAGACTCTCGAAGTCCATGGAGCGGACGCTACCGAAGCGCCGCTCGGCTACACTCCGCCGCCGGAATGGCCGGAGAACGCACCAAGCTTGTCGTCACCCAGCGCGAGACACGCGGCTCGGCCGAGTCGCGCCGCCTGCGCAAGGAGGGGCTCATCCCGGGCGTCCTCTACGGCAACGGCGAGCCGGTCGCGATCTGCGTCGAGGAGCGCGAGCTCCGGCGCGCGCTCACCGGTGCTGCCGGCCTGCACTCGATCCTCGACGTCGAGGTCGACGGCAAGGGCCAGGCGCACGCGTCGATTCTCAAGGAGTACCAGGTGCATCCCGTCCGGGGTGGCATCACGCACGTCGACCTGCAGGAAGTGCGGCTCGACAAGCCGATCCAGGCCTCGGTCTCCGTCCACCTGCACGGCGGCGAGGACGCGCCGGGCGTGCGCGAGGGCGGCGTGCTCTCCCAGCCGCTGCGCGAGGTGACGGTCGAGGCGCTGCCGCTCGAGATCCCGGAGCACCTCGAGCTCGACGTCTCCGGCATGGAGATCGGTGGCACGCTCCGCATCTCCGACCTCACCGCTCCCGACGGCACCACGCTCCTCGACGATCCCGAGATGGTCGTCGCCACGGTCACCGCCCCGACGAAGGTCGTCGAGCCCGAGCCCACCGAGGAGGAGCTCGCTGCGATGGAGGCCGAAGCCGAGGGCGAGGAGGGCGAAGAGGGTGCCGAGGGCGAGGCTGCCGAGAGTGGGGCCGAGCCGGAGGGCGAGTCCTCCGGCGGCGAAAGCTCAGACGAGGGCTAGTCCTTGCTGCTCGTCGCCGGTCTGGGGAACCCGGGCCGGGAGCACGCGCGGAACCGGCACAACGCCGGCTGGCTCGTCGTGGACGAGCTCGCGCGGCGGCACGGCGGCTCGTGGCGCGGGAAGTTCTCCGGTCAGATGGCCGAGGTGCGTGTCGGCGACGCGCGGCTCGCGCTGCTGAAGCCGGAGACGTACATGAACGACTCCGGGCGCTCGGTCGGGCCAGCCGCGGCCTTCTTCAAGTTGGAGCCGAGCGAGGTTCTCGTCGTCCATGACGAAGGCGACTTCGACCTTGGCCGGCTCGAGCTGAAGGTGGGCGGGGGCCTCGCTGGGCACAACGGGCTGCGCTCGATCGCGCAGCAGCTCGGCGCGCCGGACTTCCTTCGCTTGCGCATCGGCGTCGGTCGCCCCGAGCGGGGCGACCCGCGGCCGCTCGCCGACTGGGTGCTCGCAGACTTCGAGCCGCACGACGATCCCGACGAGCTCGTCGCGCGCGCGGCGGACGCCGTCGAGCTACTCGTCGCCGACGGCGTCGAGCGGACGCAGCTTCAGGTCAACCGGCGCTAGAGGCGCTCGCGCATCGCGGCGTGCGCGCCGGGCTGCAGGTCGAGCCCCGCCTCGACCCGTTGCAGTAGCTCGACCAGCTGCTGCAGCTCCGTCGCGTTCAGCGGATCGCCCACCTGCCGGTCGAACTGCTGCGCCCTCTTTTCCGCCTGCTTCAGGAGCTTCTTGCCGCCGACGGTCAGGTGGAGATTGCGGACGCGGCGGTCGCGCGCGTGAGGCCTGCGCTCGAGCAGCTCGCGCCGTTCGAGCTCGTCGACGATCGCGACCATCCAGCTGGGGGAGATGTGCATCCGCTCGGCCAGGGCGCTCTGCGCCTCGCCGTCGCTCGCCGAGACCGCGCGGAGCAGAGCGAACTCTCCGGGCTCGAGGTCCAGCGGCTCGAGCATGTGGTGGAAGCGGCGCGAGATCGCGTAGCCCAGGCTCGACAGCAGGAACGCGACACTTCGAAACGGTGGTGTCACCACCTCGGCGGTTTCGGAGTTGCGCTCAGCCACGGGCGTATGCTACAGCTACCGAACGGTTCAGTTACCGAACGATTGATCGAGAAACGAAGGAAGGGATCGGCTTGCTCGCAAGACTCGCTCATCAGGTCGCGCATCACCGGAAGAAAGTCATCGTCGTCTGGGTCGTCCTAACGCTCTTCGGCGGGTTCGCCGCGGGGCAGGTCTCGAAGCGCTGGTACCAGAGCTTCTCGATCCCGGGCAAGTCGGCGTACGAGGCGAACCAGCGGACGCTCAAGCAGTTCGGCACCGGTGTCAGGCCGCCTGACGTCGTCGTCTTCCACACCGCGGGCGACGCGACGAAGAGCGCCGCGATCGCCGCCGCGATGCGGCACGCGGCAGAGGCCGTTCCCGGCTCCCGGACGAGCTCGTACTTCACGACTCACGATCTGATGTACGTCTCGAAGGACAGGCACACGACGTTCGAGGAGCTCTATCCGCCCGGGCCTTCGACGTTCTCGACCACGAGCGGTGCGAACGACGTGCGCGCGGCGGCGTTACTCGGGCTTCCGCCGGGGATCCAGGTTCAGGTCACGGGCCACGACCCGCTCGAAGAAGCGAGCACGCATGGCAGCGGCGGTGGCAACGTCCTCGTCGAGGCGATCATCGGCGGCCTCGGCGCGATGGTGATCCTGCTCTTCGTCTTCGGCACGCTCCCCGCAGTGCTGATCCCGGTCGCCGTCGCCGCGGCCGCGATCCTCAACACGTTCACGCTCATCTGGGCGCTCACCTACATCACCAACGTGTCGATCATCGTCGAGTTCCTGATCGCGCTCGTCGGGCTCGGCGTCGCGATCGACTACGCGCTCCTGATGATCTTCCGCTTCCGCGACGAGCTTCGAGACGGGAGAGACACGGAAACGGCGCTCGTCGAGACGATGACTCACGCCGGGCGCTCGGTGATCGTGTCCGGCTCGACCGTGGCCGTCGGCCTCCTGTCGATGATTCTCCTGCCGCTGCCGTTCATTCGCTCGATCGGGATCGGCGGCATGCTGATCCCCGCGGTCTCGGTGCTCGCGGCGATCACGCTGATGCCCGCACTGCTAGCGACGCTCGGAACGCGGATCAACAGCATCCGCCTGATGCCGAAGCGGTTCGTCGACCAGGGCCATCCCGAGGACGGCGCCTGGGGGCGCTGGGCGCGCTTCGTCCTGCGCCGGCCGTGGGCGGTTGCGAGCGTCGGGATGACGATCGTGATCGTGCTCGTCGTGCTCGGCGTGCAGCTCAACCCGAACGAGTCACAGCTGAAGAACTTCCCCGGCACCGGCACCGCGATCGCCGGCCGCCAGATGCTCGCCAACGCCGGCATCTCGCCCGGCGTGATGAAGCCGTTCGTAACGCTCGTCGAGCACGGCGGCAACGCGCAGGCGGTCGCATCAAGCGAGCGCCGCGTAGACGGAATCGTCGGCGCGACCGCGCCGCCCGGGTCCGAATGGCACCGCGGACAGGACACGCTCGTCGAGGCGTTCCCGGCCATCGACGGCGCGGCCCCCGGGATCCAGGGCGTGATCAACAGGGTCAACGACACGCTCCGGGGAACGGACGCGACCCTCGGCGGAGTTCCCGCGGTGGATCGCGACTTCGTGCACGCCGTCTACGGCAACTTCCCGTACGTGCTCGCGTTTGTGCTCATCCTCACGCTCATCCTGCTGACGCGCGCCTTCCGCTCGATCGTGCTGGCGGTCAAGGCCGCGGTCCTCAACCTCCTCTCGCTCGCCGCGGCGTTCGGGATCGTCGTCTTCATCTTCCAGATGGGCCACGGATCGTCGCTCTGGAACATCACCGCGACACAGGCGATCACGGCCTGGATCCCGTTGATGATCTTCGCGTTCCTCTTCGGTCTCTCGATGGACTACGAGGTCTTCATGCTCACCCGAATGCGCGAGGCGTACGACGAGACCGGCTCGACCTCGCGAGCGATCGAGCTCGGCCTCGCGCGGACCGGGAAACTCGTCACGAGCGCGGCGCTGATCCTCGCGTTCGCGTTCCTCGTCCTATCCTCGAGCCCCGGCTTCGAGATCAAGGAGTTCGCGATCGGCCTCGCAGCCGGGATCCTGTTCGACGCGACGGTGATCCGGGCGCTGCTCGTTCCCTCGCTGATGGCGCTGATGGGCAAGTGGAACTGGTACCTGCCGAACTGGACGCGGCGCGCCCTGTTCATCAAGGAGGACGAGGAGGGCGTTGCGCCGAAGGCGGCTCTAGAGAGCTGACAACGCGGGAGCGGGCTCGGCCTCCGGCCCCGCGTCGTGCCGCGTCACGGTGCGCACCTCGGGGACGAACACGAGCACGAGGAAGTTCGGCACGCACATCAGCGTCCCGGCGAGGATGAGCGTCGCGTCGACCCCGATCGCGTTCGAGATCGGCCCGGCGAGCACCTGGCCGGCCGGCATGAGGCAGAGCGACAGCAACATGTCGATCGACGCGACCCGCGCCAGCCGGCC
>DATFSG010000075.1:0-14376 GCA_035262765.1 Gaiellaceae bacterium
TACGGCAAGTACAAGTACGAGCAGGAGCAGAAGGCGAAACAGGCCCGCAAGCACCAGAGCCAGATCCAGGTCAAGGAGATCAAGTTCCGGCCGAAGATCGGCGTGCACGACTACAACACCAAGAAGGGACACGTCGAGCGATTCCTCAACCAGCGCGCGAAAGTGAAGGTCACGATCATGTTCCGGGGCCGGGAGCAGACCCATCCGGAACGGGGCCGCGACCTCCTTCTCCGCCTCGCCGACGACGTCAAGGAGATCGGGCTGATCGAGTCCCAGCCTCTCCAGGACGGACGCAACATGGTGATGCTGCTTGGCCCGACGAAGAACGCAGGAGTGAAACGAGATGCCGAAGGTGAAGACACGGAGCTCCGTGAAGAAGAAGTTCAAGGTGACGGGCAGCGGCAAGATCCTGCGCCGGCCGGCGATGCGGAGCCACAACCTGGAGAAGAAGTCGTCGAAGCGTAAGCGCGGCTTCCGCAAGGACCGCGAGGTCACGCGCGCCGACCGCAGCGCGATCAAGAAGATGCTGGGGATGGGCTGATGCCTCGCGTCAAGCGTGCCGTCCACGCACACAAGAAGCGCCGCAAGGTCCTCGAGCAGGCGAAGGGCTACTGGGGCCGTAAGAGCACCCACTACCGCTACGCGAAGGAACAGGTCGAGCACTCGCTCGTCTACGCCTACCGCGACCGGAAGGTGCGGAAGCGCGAGTTCCGCAAGCTCTGGATCACGCGGATCAACGCCGCCGCCCGCGCGAACGGGCTCTCGTACAACCAGTTCGTGCATGGCTGCTCGAAGGCCGGGATCGAGCTCGACCGCAAGGTGCTCGCCGACCTCGCCGTCAGCGACCCTGAGGCGTTCGGCGCGATCGCCGAGCAGGCGAAGGCAGCCCTGCAGGCCTGATCACCTCCCGCGACAACGAGCGGCTCAAGCTCGTCCGCAAGCTCCACGACCGGCGCTGGCGCGACAAGCTCGGGCTGTTCGCGGTCGAGGGAGAGGATCTCGTCGAGGCCGGGCTCGCGGCCGGGCTCGAGCCGGCGGACGTGCTCGTGGCGGGCGAGGACGTCGAGTCCGAGTTGCTCGCCGAGGTCTCGACGCTCGGTCACCCGCCGCGCGTTGTCGCCGTCTTCCGGCGCGAAGATCTGCCGCGCGGGACTCGGCCGGTGACGCTCGCGCTCTGGCGCGTCGGCGACCCCGGCAACGTTGGCACGTTGCTGCGGGCGGCCGACGCTTTCGCCGCCGGCATCGCGCTCTCGGAGGGCTGTGCCGATCCGACGGGGCCGAAGGCGGTGCGCGCGTCGATGGGCTCCGTTTTCCGTGTGGCGCTGAGCGAGTTCGAGGAGCCGACGGGGCGGAGGGTCGCCCTCGTCCCGAGTGGCGGAATCCCGCTCCCAGAGCTGCATTCCGACAACGAGATGGTGCTCGTGCTCGGTGCAGAACGGGAGGGACTCCCGTCCGAGATCCTCGACCGCTGCGACGAGCGAGCGTCGATCCCGCAGCCCGGCGGCACGGAGTCACTCAACGTCGCGATGGCGGGCTCGATCGCGCTCTACGAGCTCTCGCGGCGCAACTCGGCCTAGAAAAGCGACCGGCCCCCTTGCGGGGGCCGGACCAAAGAATTCGCCGAGCCGGTTTCGCTTTCGTCCACCTCGTCCAACCGGCCCTTCGCCTCGGGATTGCTCCCTCTTCGTCCGACCGCTCGGTCGAGGTTTCGACCTACTTGCGTTCCGTGCTCGGCGCAAGAAGGAACCTATGCGAACGCCGTCACCGGATCAAGACCTCGCCGAAACGATTTTGTCGCAATTTGCGAGCGGATCATTTTCGGCGCGCGATCCAGACGCTGTCCTCACCGCCGGCGAACGGCCGGCGGTCGAACCAGCCGTAGCACTCGAGCACGTCGAAGCCGGCCTCGGCCAGCAGCGAGTGCCAGCGCTCGGGCTCGACCCACCAGAGCTTCATCGTCGAGGAGCTCTCAGCGTCGCGCACCGAGAGCGTGAGGGTCTGCGCCGCGAGATCCCAGTCGGCGCGCTCGTCAATGCCCGGCTCGCGCTCGATCCAGCGGCCGTGCGTCGCCTCGACGTCTTCGCGGGACGGCGTGAAGACGTCGAACACGAGGCGTCCGCCCGGCCGGAGCAGCTCGCGTGCGGAGCGGAGCGCCTCGAGCCGCTCGTCGTCGTCTCGCAGGTGGAGATAGGAACGGAACGGACAGGTCACGAGCGGGACGCGCTCGTCGACCGGCGGCCGCCGCAGGTCTCCGAGCCGCAGGTCGAGTCGCTCGGCAACGCCCGCTTCCCGTGCCCGAGTCGCGCAGACCTCCAGCATCCCGGCGGAAGAATCGACGCCGATCACATGCGCGCCCGCGAGCGCTACCGGAATCGCGATCCGGCCGGTGCCGACCCCGAGCTCGACGACCTCGCCGCCCGCGGCCAGCGCCTCGTCGACGTAGAAGGAGACGTCCTCGATGACGCTCGCGCTCCAGGGGTCGTAGAGCCACGCGATGGGGTCGTAGACGCTCAGGGCTTGCGCGTGACGTAGACGAACTCGAGGGACGTGTCGTCGAACGGCTCGCGCTCGAAGCCCCCGTAGAGGGCCTCGACCTCGAGCCCGGCCACCTCGATCAGACCGTCCCACTCAGACTTCGTGGCCCACCAGAGCCGGAGCGTCGTAGCGTCCTCGCGCTCGATCTCGATCCGATTGTCGGGCGGGAAGTAACGAAGCGTGTGCACGACGCCGCTCTGCTCCTGCGTCGTCCCGTCGAGCCGCGCCGCGATCGTGTGACTGAAGGCGAAGGCGTTGAACGCGAACCGCCCACCGGGACGCAGAGAGGCGGCGACGCGCTCGAACACTCGCCGTTTCTCGTGCCAGCCGTGCAGGTGGAGGAGCGAGCGGGCCGGGACGTAGATGAGCGCAGCCTGCTCGTCGAGCTCCAGTTCGCGCATGTCGCCGAGCCGCAGCTCGAGCGGCAGCCCCGCGGCCCGTTCTCGCGCAATCTCGAGCATCGCCGGCGATGAGTCGATCCCGAGCACGGGCTTGCCGGTCTCGCGCGCGACCTCGATCGCCACCCGGCCGGTGCCTACGGCGAGCTCGACGATCGGCCCGTCCGCCTCGCGGGCGAGCGAGACGTAGTGCGGCACGTCCGCAGGCTCCATGCCGGCCGCCCACGCGTCGTAGACCGCCGCCCAAGTGTCGTATCCGCTCATCGGCGGTAGTATCGGAGCAGATGTCTGCCTCGCGCGCATTCGCCTTTACCCAGCCCCGGCTCGTCGCCGGGGCGTCGGCGCGCTAGCAGTCCGCCGTCTCCTCCAGCGCGAGCCGGGGCGTGAACCGCTTCGTTCCCGTGCCCGCGAAAGGAGGAGAAACCGTTGGATAAGGTCGCCACCGTGGATCCCGACGACCTCGAGAAGGAGGCCCTCGCCGCCGTTGCCGACGCGCGGTCGCTTGCCGCGCTCTCCGACGTTCGGATTCGCTACGTCGGCCGCAACAGCGCACTGAAGCTCCTGCTGCGCGAAGTGCGCGACCGCGAGTCCGGCATGACGCTCAACGCCGTGCGTCAGACGGTCGAGTCGGCGCTCTCCGAACGGGAGGACGAGCTCGCGCGCGCGGAGCTCGAGGAGCGGCTCGCGACCGAGCGGGTCGACGTGACGCTCCCGGCCGAGTTGCTCGGGCCGCCGAAGCTGCGGCCTCGCGGCACGCTCCATCCGTCGACGCTCGTGCGCCGCGACGTCGAGGACATCTTCCTCGGGCTCGGCTACGAGATCGTCGACGGCCGCGAGATCGAGACCGTCCGATACAACTTCGACGCTCTCGGCTTCCCGGACTGGCATCCCTCACGCTCGCCGCGGGACTCCCTCTTCCTCGGCGAGCAGACCCTGCTCCGCACCGAGACGTCGCCGGCGCAGATCCACAAGATGGAGGAGCGGCGGCCGCCCATCTACATGATCTCGATCGGCCGGGTCTACCGGCGCGACACGATCGACGCGACGCACTTCCCGATCTTTCACCAGTTCGAGGGCCTCGCGATCGACGAGGGAATCACGCTCGCCGACCTCAAGGGGACGCTTCTCTACGTGATGCGCCAGCTGTACGGGGCCGAGCGCGAGGTGCGGTTCCGCACGCACTATTTCCCGTTCACGGAGCCCTCGATGGAGCCAGACGTCTCGTGCTTCAACTGCGGCGGCGCCGGCTGTCCCGTCTGCAAGCACTCGGGCTGGATCGAGATGGGCGGCTCGGGGATGGTCGACCCCTACCTGTACGAGTTCGTCGGCTGGGGGCCGGAGGAGTACACGGGCTTCGCGTTCGGGATGGGCATCGAGCGCACCGCGCAGCTTCGCTACGGGATTCCGGGCATTCGTCCGTTCTGGGACAACGACCTGCGCTTCTTGCGCCAGTTCCGGTGAAGGTCCCGCTCAGCTGGCTCCTCGAATACGTGCGCGTCGACGCGGGCGCGCAGGAGATCGCCGACGCGCTCTCGATCTCGACCGCCGAGGTCAACGGCGTGCATCGGGTCGGTGTGCTCGGCGACCTCGGGCTGTTCCGCGTCGGCCACGTGCTCGAGGCGGAAAAGCATCCCGACGCCGACCGGCTCCAGCTCACGTCGGTCGACGTGGGGGAGGACCGGCCGTACTCGATCGTCTGCGGCGCATGGAACTTCGGTGCCGGAGCGAAGGTCGCGGTGGCGCTGCCGGGCGCGACGCTGCCGAACGGCTTGACGCTCGAGCGGCGCAAGCTCCGTGGGGAGATCTCCGAGGGGATGATCCTCGCCGAGGACGAACTCGACCTCGGCGCCGACCACAGCGGGATCATCGTCCTCGACGACGCCCTCGAGGCCGGGACGCCGCTCGCCGACGTGCTGCCGCTCGTCGACGAGGTGATCGACCTCGAGGCGACCGGGAACCGCGCCGACCTGTTCGCCGTCTACGGCGTCGCGCGCGAGGTTGCTGCGCTGCTGGGCGGTGAGCTGCTGCCGATGCCGGGAACGGAGCCGAAGCAGGACGGCGACGAGCCGGTCGGGATCGCAATCGACGACCCGGTGGGCTGCCTCCGCTTCATCGGCCGCGTCTTCCGCGACGTCGGTGTCGACGAGTCGCCGCCGTGGCTCAAGGCGCGCCTCCGCCACGCCGGCGTGCGCGCGATCTCGAACGTCGTCGACGTCACCAACTACGTGATGCTCGCGCTCGGCAGCCCGCTCCACGCCTACGACCTCGACCTGCTGCGCGGCGGGCTTGTCGCGCGGCGCGCGCGCGAGGGCGAGAAGCTGCGGACGCTCGACGGCGTCGAACGCACGCTGACCGCCGAGGACCTCGTGATCGCCGACGGCGAACGCGCGGTCGGGCTCGCCGGGATCATGGGCGGCGAGGAGACCGAGCTGTCCTCCTCGACGACGAACGTCCTGCTCGAGGCGGCGAACTTTGAGCCGGTCGGGATCCTGCGCAGCTCCGAGCGGCACTCGCTCCGCACCGAGGGGTCGAACCGCTGGGAGAAGGGCGTCGACCCGCACGTCGCAGGACCGGCGGCGACCTACGCGACGCAGCTGATCGTCGAGCTGAGCGGCGGGCGCTGGACCGGGGCCGAGGACGTGCAGGCCGAGCTGCCGAAGCCGGCCGTGATCCGGCTGCGTTCCGAGCGCGCGAACGAGCTGATGGGGCTCGACGTGCCCGCAGAGGAGCAGGCCGAGATCCTCGGCCGGGTCGGCTTCGACCAGCTCAAGAGCGGCTACCGCGTGCCGACCTGGCGCGCGCGCGACGTGACGCGCGAGGTCGACCTGGTCGAGGAGGTCGCGCGCTTCAAGCTGCCGGAGATCCCGTTCACGCTGCCGCGCCGCGAGGAGATGTTCGGGCGGCTCACCCGTGAGCAGCGCCTGCGCCGGCGGGTGGAAGACGTGCTCGTTGGCGCCGGCTACGCCGAGGCGTACACGCCCACCTTCGTCGCCGACGGCGACCTGCGGCTGCCCGAGCCGCTCTCGGCCGAGGCCGCGGCACTCCGCACCGTCCTCTACGCGTCACTGCTGGAGCCCGCCCGTCGCAACGCCGACGCCGGCGAGGAATCCGTCGCGCTGTTCGAGGTCGCGCGCGTCTACCACGACGTCGGAGACGAGCTGCCCGAGGAGCACTGGCACGTCGCCGGCATCGCCGACGGCGGCTTCGCCGAGGCGAAGTGGGCCGTCGAGCAGATCTACTCCGCGCTCGGCATCGAGGCGGCGTACGAGCGGACGGTCGAGAAGTTTCTCCATCCCGGGAAGGCCGCGAACACCGCTCAGGGCTGGCTCGGCGAGCTGCATCCGGCGCTGCTGGAGGGTGTCTGGGGAGCGTTCGAGCTCGACCTCGACGAGCTCGCCGAGGCCGCGCCGCAGGTCGCCGCCTTCGCGGAGGTGAGCCCGTACCCGGAGGTGCGCCAGGATCTCGCGTTCGTCGTCGACGACGAGGTGCCCGCCGCGGACGTCCTCGGGGTTATCCGCGAGGCGGCCGGCGAGCTGCTGCGCGAGCTCGAGGTCTTCGACGAGTACCGCGGCGAGCAGATCGGCGAGGGCAGGCGGTCGCTCGCGTTCCGGCTCGCGTTCGGCTCCCCCGAAGGGACGCTGACGGACGAGGACGTCGCCCCAGTCCGCGCGTCGATCGTCGATGCGGTCGCGACCCGCTTCGACGCCGTGCTGCGGGCCTAGTCGCCTCGGAGGCGGCGCCGGATTCTCAGCGCCGTCCGCACGACGATCGCGGTCCCGATCGCGGTGCCGACCATGACGCCGATCTGCCTTCCCTTCTCGGCCGTCTGGTCGAGCTCCTTGCGCAGGTCGGCGACGGCGTTCGTCAGCCGGAGCCGCTCTTCCGCGATCTCCCGGCGCAGGTCGGGTTCAGTCGCCATCGCGCAGCGCCTCCGCCGTGAGCTCGGCTTCCTCGAAGGCCTGCTCGGGGACGGGGTTGGAGCCCTTCTGCAGCAGGGTGTATCCGACCCAGACCAGGATCGCGGTGATCACGATCAGCGCGCCGCACACGATCAGAAACGACTCCCACACGCTCAGGGTGGTCGACAGGCCGGCCACCGCTCCCAGGAGAGCGAAGGTCAGAGCGAGAAACGCGAGCACGGCGGCGCCGATCATCAGGCCGATCCCTGTGCCGACCGCCGCGGCTTTCTTCTTGAGCTCGGCCGTCGCGAGCTTCACCTCGAGGTCGACGAACGCGCGTGCGTGATCGGCTACCCGCTGGGCAGCGTCGGAAAGTCCGTTCATGCCGTCCTCCTTACCACGTCGCGGGGACCGTAACCGACCGTCAGCGATTGCGGCCGGTGGTCCACCAGGCGAGTCGCTGGTACCAGGTCGACTTCTCGGGGATGAGCTGCTCCTCGACCTCTTCGCGCATGTCCTCGAGTGGGGCGACGTCGGCGCCTGCGATCGTAAGCCTGATCTCGCCGACCGCGATGCTCCCGACGATCTCCGCGGGGACGTACTTCACGGTGCGCGTCCCGGTCTTGACGCCGAAGCCGTCGAAGATGTCGGCCTCCTCGTCGCCGGCGATCTCCTGGACCGTTCCGACTTGCTGCCCGTCACGGTCATAGACCGGCCAGCCTCGCTCGACCGCTTTCCAGGCGACGGGATCGGGCATCAGGCGGGCCGGCGTCCGACTTCGAAGGTGGCTCCTTGCGTTCCTACGGGATGGACGTCGCTCAGCGCCCGCGTGATCCGGACGTGGCCGGTGATCCCGGCTTCGTCGAGTCGGGCGAGACAGCGGCCGACCATCCCGGCGGAGGCGCCGTAGCCACGTTGACTCGCGGCGCGGAAGCGGAAGCCGGGTCTGCCGGTCGGCAACTGGCCGGGGTTGATCGGCGCGCACAGGACGGCGGCGCGGTCGATGTCGGCGCTCGAATGGAGCTGGAGTTCGCCGACGACGTCGCTCCAGTCGGACGGGAGCACCTCCAGCGCGGCTTGCCACTCGGCAGCGAGCGAGGCGGCCGGGGGCTCCGGCTCGGGTCGTACCCCGAGGATCTCGACAAGCTCGAGCCGTCCGACGATGCCTTCCGCATCGATCCTGCGCAGCAGTCGCCGCGCAGCTTCGGGTCCGATCCCGGCTCCCTGGGTCGAGACGTCGAACCGGATGTCCTTGCCTCCGAGGCCCGGTCCGGCCGGCCCGAGCAGCGCAGCGGCGCGCGATCGAGCCTTGTCGTCCTTGATCGTGAGGCTCAACGAGACCTCGGTCCAACTGGGATCCAGGCCACGTTCGACGGCGTTCCAGCGTTCGGCGAGCGGCACGGCAGGAACCGTACACTCGCCCCGTGGCCAAGGTGGAACAGAGAGCGACGCTCGCCAAGAGCGACCTCCACGACGTGCTGCGCGAGATGTTGCTCATCCGCCGCTTCGAGGAGAAGGTCGAGGAGCGTTTTCGCGCCGGCGAGCTGCCGGGCTTCCTTCATGTCGCGATCGGGCAGGAGGCTTGCGCGGTCGGCGTCTGCCGCGCGCTCGAGGACGGCGACGTCATCGCCTCGACGCACCGGGCACACGGCCACACGCTCGCGAAGGGAACGCACCCGAACGAGTTGATGGCCGAGCTGTACGGCAAGCAGGAGGGCTGCTCGCACGGCTACGGCGGCTCGATGCACCTCTACGACATCGAGCGCGGGAACATGGGTGCGAACGCCGTCATCGGCGGCGGCCTGCCGCACATCACCGGCGCCGCGCTCGCCTTCCAGATGCGCGGCGAGCCGCGCGTCGCGCTCGCCTTCTTCGGCGACGGGGCGACGAACATCGGCACGTTCCACGAGGCGCTGAACCTCGCGCAGCTCTGGAAGGTGCCGGCCGTATTCGTGCTCGAGGACAACAAGTGGGCCGAGTCGACGCCCGAGTCGCAGCACTCCCCGATCCGCAACCTGTCCGAGCGGGCAAAGGCGTTCGGGATGAAGGCGATCAAGGCCGACGGGCAGGACGTCGAGGCGGTCTACAAGGCGGCGCGGCAGGCACTCGAGCACGCGCGCTCGGGCAAGGGGCCGGTCTTTCTGCACCTCGACACGGTGCGCTTCAGCGGCCACTACATCGGTGATCCGCAGGTCTACCGCGACCGCGACGAGGCGAAGGGGCTGCGCGCGACGCGCGACCCGATCGAGTTGCTGCGCGCCAAGCTCGAGGTTTCCGACGACGACTTCGCCGAGCTCGACACCGAGGTGACGGAGATCGTCGAGGCGTCGGTCGAGTTCGCCAAGAACGGCACCGACCCGGCGCCCGAAGACGCGCTCAAGAACGTCTATGCCTGAGCTGACCTACCGCGAAGCGGTTCGCGACGCGCTGTCCACGGCGATGCGCCAGGACGACGACGTCTTCATCATGGGCGAGGACATCGCCGAGATGGGCGGCTCGATGGGCGTCACGTCGGGGATGCTCGACGAGTTTGGCAAGGAGCGCGTGCGCAACACGCCGATCTCGGAGATGGCGCTCGCGGGCGCGGCGATCGGCGCCGCGATGCAGGGCATGCGCCCGGTCGCCGAGATCATGTACGAGGACTTCATGACGCTCGCCGCCGAGCAGGTCGTGAACCAGGCGGCGAAGCTCCGCTACATGTCGGGCGGGCAACTGACCGTCCCGGTCGTCTTCCGCACCCAGGGCGGCGCCGGCTGGTCGCCCGGCGCGCAGCACGCCCAGCAGCTCGAGGCGTGGTTCGTGCACATCCCGGGTCTGAAGGTCGTCTTCGCCTCGACGCCGGAAGACGTGCGCGGCCTGCTCTGGTCGGCGATCTACGACGACAACCCCGTCGTCTTCTTCGAGCACCGCACGCTCTATCCGATCAAGGGCAACGTGCCGCAGGAGATCGAGCCGATCCCGATCGGGCGCGCGCGTGTGCATCGGGAAGGCGAGGACGTGACCGTGATCGCCACCGGCCGTCTCGTCCACGAGAGCCTCAAGGCGGCGGAGGAGGCAGAAGGGGAGGGGATCTCCGTCGAGGTCGTCGACCCGCGCACGCTCCAGCCGCTCGACGAGGAGACGCTCGTCTCGTCGGTGAAGAAGACGAATCGCGCCGTCGTGGCGCACGAGGCGGTGACACGGATGGGCTTCGGCGCAGAGGTCGCGGCCGTGCTCCAGTACCAGGCGTTCGACTGGCTCGACGCGCCGATCGAGCGCGTCGGTGCGAAGTTCGCGCCGCTCGCCTTCGCCCCCGTGATGGAGAACTTCGTCGTTCCGCACGCGGCCGACGTGCTCGCTGCGATCAAGCGGACGGTGGGCAAGGGCTAGCGGTGGCGACCGAGGTCATCCTCCCGCGGCTCGGCCAGGGCATGGAGTCGGGCACGATCGTCCGCTGGCTCAAGTCGGAGGGCGAGCCGGTCGAGAAGGGCGAGCCGCTGTTCGAGCTCGACACCGACAAGGTCACGCAGGAGGTCGAGGCCGAGGCGGCCGGCGTCCTGCTCAAGATCGCGGTCGCCGAGGGAGAGGTGCCGGTGGGCCAGACCGTGGCGTTCATCGGCTCTGAAGGCGAGGACGTGCCGGAGGTCAAGGCGGCTGCACCGCCGACGGAGCAGGCGAAGCCGAGCGAGCCCGCGCCGGTGGAAGCCGCGCCGCAAGAGGCGGCGATCGCGTCGGGCAACGGTCGGATCAAGGCTTCACCGCTTGCGCGTCGCATGGCCCGCGAGCGCGGGATCGAGCTCTCAGGAGTCCGCGGCACCGGCCCCGACGGTCGGATCGTCGCCGAAGACATCGAGCGGGCCGAGGCAGGTGGGCCTTCAACTCCTGTCGCCGCGCCGGTTCCCGTCGCGGTCGGCGAGGTCGAGCGCGTCCCGCTCACGAACATCCGCAAGACGATCGCCCGCCGGCTCACCGAGGCGTGGCAGATCCCGGTCTTCCAGCTCCAGGCCTCGGCCGACATGACGCGGGTAAACGCCCTCGTCGCGAGGCTCCGCGAGCGCGATCCGGACGTGCGCATCACCGTCACCGACGTCCTCACGAAGGTCTGCGCGCAGGCACTCATGCGCCATCGCGAGGTGAACGCGGAGTTCACGGACGACGCGGTCCTGCTCCACCCGAGCGCGAACGTCGGCCTCGCCGTCGCGGCGCCGCAGGGCCTCGTCGTGCCCGTGATCCGCAGCGCCGAGCGGCTCTCGCTGACCGAGATCGCCGGCGTGCGCGCCGACCTGGTCGGCCGTGCGCGCGAGAACAAACTCCGCGCCGAGGATCTCGACCGCGGCACGTTCACGATCTCGAACCTCGGCATGTACGCGGTCGAGAGCTTCACCGCCGTGCTCAACCCGCCGCAGGCGGCGATCGTGGCCGTCGGCGCGACGGAGGAGCGCGTCGTCCCGGTCAACGGCGAGACGGTGGTGCGGCCGATGGTCACGCTCACCGCCACGTTCGACCACCGCGCTGTCGACGGCGCACCGGCCGCGGCTTTTCTCCAGACCCTGAGGGAGAGCCTGGAAGACCCGGGGCTCGCGCTGTAAGACTCCCGCTATGGCGCCCACGGTCTGGTACCACGTCCGCAACCTCGACGAGGGTCGCCGCTTCTACCAGGACGCGCTCGGATTCGAGGAGCTCGCGGTCGACTTCGACGCGCGCTGGTCGGAGCTCCGGCGCGGCGAGATGGAGATCGGGCTCGCGGAGGGCGAGCCGAGTGACAACGGCGTGGCGCACGTAGACGTTGCCGATCTCAAGGAGGAGGCCGACCGTCTGCGCGGGGCCGGGGTGGAGGTCGGGATCGTTCTCGAGCTGACGGGCGAGATGCGCCTGCTCGACGTCTACGACCCCGACGGCAACCGGATCCAGCTCGCCGAGGAGCTCTAGAGTCGTGGGCGCTGCACTGCGCGGGAAGGTCGCGGTCGTCACAGGTGCAAGCCGCGGTCTCGGGAAGGGAATCGCGGTCGGACTGGGCGAGGCCGGGGCGACCGTGTACATCACCGGCCGCTCGACGACCGCCAGCCCCGGCTCCCTACCCGGAACGATCGAGGAGACGGCCGATGAAGTGACAGGGGCGGGTGGCGAAGGGATTGCGGTTCGTTGCGACCACACAGATGACGCCGCTGTCGCCGCGCTTTTCGAGAGAGTGAAGACCGAGCGCGGCCGACTCGACGTTCTCGTCAACAACGCTTTTGCGAGTCCGGCTCAGGCCGTGCTCTGGGGCTCTGTGCCTTTCTGGGAGATGCCGATCGAGTTGTGGGACGACCTGATCGCCGTCGGCCTGCGATCGCACTTCGTGGCCACGCGAAACGCAGTCCCGTTGATGCTGAGCAACGGAGGTGGTCTCGTGCTCAACGTCGCGTCGCACGCTGCGGAGCGCGGGAAGAAGCCGGATTCACGAGTCCTCATCTCGTACTCCGTCTGCAAGGCCGGGCTGCGGCGGCTGACGTCCGACATGGCGGCCGAACTGGATGGGACCGGCGTCAACGTCGTCGAGGTCTGGCCGCCGGCGACCACCACGGAGGGCGTTGTCGCGGACCCGGACGTGTTCGGGGATCTGAGCGGGTGGCTCCCGCCGGTGTACACCGGCCGCGTCGTCGCGGCCTTCGCGGCTGACGCCGGCAGCGAGCGGTCGGGGAGCGCATTCGCCATCAACGATCTCGCCGCTGAGCTCGGCGTCCCGGTGCCGGCGGTCTAGCGGTGCTCCGCGCGGTCGACCAGCAGGACACGCGGTTTCTCCGCGACATGCTCCGCCACGCGTACCACTGGCGAATGGGAGATCCCGACCTGCCGGTCTACCGCTACGTCAAGAACTGGGGCCGACCCGGCGACGCGGGTGTGGTCGCGTCCGACGGCCCGAACGAGTATGGAGCGGCGTGGTACCGGCTCTTCCCGGCTTCGGCGCCCGGCTTCGGCTTCGTCGACGAGCAGACGCCGGAGCTGACGATCGCGGTCGTCCCGAGCAAGCGCGGGGCGGGCACCGGCGCCGAGCTGCTCGAGGCGCTGCTCGAGCGCGCCCGCGCCGACGGCTTCTCCCAGATCAGTCTCAGCGCCGAGCCGGGCCAGACGGGCTTCTACGAGAAGCACGGCTTCCAGGAGCTGCGGCGTGAGGACGGAACCGTCACGATGATCGCGCAGCTCTGATTACCCTCCTCTACGACGAACTCGAGAGGGAGATGAGCAATGGAAGTTGACGTCGCCGTCCTCGGAGGCGGCCCCGGCGGCTACACCGCCGCCATCCGCGCCGCGCAGCTCGGCGCGAAGGTCGCCTGCATCGAGAAGGAGCCCGAGCTCGGCGGCACCTGCCTGCGCGTCGGCTGCATTCCCACCAAGGCATGGGTGCAGACCGCGTTCGCGCTCAAGGAGGCAGAGGAGAGCTTTGCGAAGTTCGGCGTCGAGGTGGGGGAGGCGAAGCTCGACTTCGCAGCCTCGAACGCCTGGAAGGCCGGCGTCGTCAAGCAGATGACGTCCGGTGTCGCCGGCCTGTTCAAGGCGAACGGCGTCGAGTGGGTGAAGGGCGCCGGCACGTTCAAGGACGCGAACACGATCGCGGTCGAGGGCGGGGAGGACGTCACGTTCAAGTCGGCGATCGTCGCGACCGGCTCGTTCCCCCTGCGCCCGCCGATCGAAGGGCTCGACTCGCCGCGCTGCGTCGACTCGACCGGCCTGCTCGCGCAGGATCAGGTGCCGCAGCGGCTCGTCGTCCTGGGCGGCGGCATCATCGGCTGCGAGTTCGCCTCGATCTTCAACCGCTTCGGCTCGGAAGTGACGATCGTCGAGATGCTCACCCTCATCCCGCAGGAGGACGAGGACGCGAGCAAGGAACTCGCCAAGCAATTCGGCAAGCGCGGCATCACGCTGCATCTCGGCAAGCAGGTCACGCGCGTCGAGGACGACGGCTCGCAGCTAACCGTCCACTTCGGCGAGGGCGAGACGGTGCAGGGAGACCTGATGCTCGTCTCCGTCGGCCGCGGCCCAACGGTTGAAGGGATCGGCCTCGAGGCGGCCGGCGTGGACTTCGACCGGCGCTCCGGCATCGCCGCCGACGAGCACCGGCGGACTAGCGTCCCGCACATCTACGCGGTCGGCGACTGCGCCGGCTACTGGCAGCTCGCGCACACGGCGTTCCGCGAGGGCGAGATCGCCGCGGAGAACGCGATGGGCCACGATGCGGTGTTCGACAACCGCGCGATCCCGCGGCCGATCTACACCGACCCGGAGATCGCGGCCGTCGGCCTCACCGAGGAGCAGGCGCGCGAGCAGTACGGCGACGACGTCGCGGTCGGGCAGTTCCCGTGGGTCGCCAATGCTCGCGCCGTGATGCAGGACGAGACGGTCGGCTGGGTCAAGTCGATCCACGAGACGCGCTACGGCGAGCTGCTCGGCCTCGTGATGGTCGGCCCGCACGTGACCGACATGGTCGAGGCCGGAGTCGTCGCGATCGACGCCGAGTCGACGGTGGAGACGGTCGCCGACGGAATCGCGCCGCATCCGACGCTCTCGGAGGCGATCAAGGAGGCCGG
>DATFSG010000076.1:0-2155 GCA_035262765.1 Gaiellaceae bacterium
GGCGCCAAACCGGCAGCCCACCACGAGGGAAAGGAATAAGACACTGAGCGACACGATTCATCTGCACGACCTCTCGCCTGTCGAGCGCCTGCTCGAGGAGGCCGCCGAGCGCGGTTTCGTCGAGGAGAAGGACATTCAGGCTCTCGCCGACGAGCACGAGCTGACCGAGGACGACGTCACCGGTCTCCGCGCAGCGCTCGAAGAGCGCGACGTAGTTGTGCGCGAGGAGACGCCGGAGGAGACGCGCCCGGTCGCAGCGGCACCGGTCACGGGCACGCTCGACCCGCTGCAGCTCTTCATGGACGCAGCGGGCCGGCACAAGCTGCTTACGGCCGCGGACGAGGTTGCGCTGGCGAAGCGCATCGAGAAGGGCGACCTTGCAGCGAAGGAGAAGATGATCAACTCCAACCTGCGCCTGGTCGTCTCGATCGCGAAGCGCTACCAGGGCCATGACGTGCCTCTGCTGGACCTCATCCAGGAGGGCGTCATCGGCCTCAACCGCGCAGCGGAGAAGTTCGACTGGCGCAAGGGCTACAAGTTCTCGACCTATGCGACCTGGTGGATCCGTCAGGCGTGCCAGCGCGCGGTCGCGAACCAGTCGAAGACGATCCGCATCCCGGTTCACGTCCAGGAGCGCCGCATCAAGCTCAACCGCGCGTCCGCCGAGCTGCAGGCCAAGCTGGGCCGCGAAGCGACGCCGGAAGAGCTTGCTCAGGCGACGCGGCTCAAGCTCGAGCACGTCACTGAGGCTCTCGACGCAGTCGACTCCGTCTCCCTGAACCAGGGCCTCGGCTCGGACGGCGACTCGGAGCTCGGCGACCTGTTCGCCGACGAGTCGACGGTCGATCCCGCCGAGGAAGCGGTCGAGTCGGTCCGCCGGCAGCGCGTCCAGCGCGCGGTCGCGGATCTGCCCGAGCGGCAGCGGCGCATCATCGAGCTTCGCTTCGGCTTCGAGTCCGAGCCCGCCTCGCTCGAGACGATCGGCAAGGAGCTCGGCCTGACGCGGGAGCGCGTCCGGCAGCTCGAGAGCGATGCTCTCGCGCGGCTCCAGCTCGCGCTGGGCGACGAGCTCGTCTTCGCCGCCTAGGTCTCAAGCGGCACAGCCAGAGAGGTCACACCTAGACAAAGAAGGGCCGGGAGCGATCCCGGCCCTTCGTCGTTCCGGAGGGAATCTCGTCGAGCTAGCCGCCGACGGCAAACGCTGTCGCGGCCCGGTCCTCTTCTGCGAGCACCGCACAGAGCAGCTGGACGACCGTCCGGTCGAACTGGCTGTCCGCACAGCGACGGAGCTCCGCGACCGCCTGCGCAGGCGTGCGGGCCGCGCGGTAGGGCCGATCGCTCGTCATCGCGGAGTACGCATCACAGGCACCGATGATCCGGGCGGCCAACGGGATGGCCTCACCCGCGAGCCCGTCCGGGTAGCCGGTGCCGTCCCAGTTCTCGTGGGTCGAGCGCACGATCGCGCCGACCGGCCTCAGAGCAGGCGCCGAGCTGAGAATGCGTTGCGCGATCAGGGTGTGCGAGTGGATGAAGCTCCACTCGGTCGCGTCGAGCGCACCTGACTTCTGCAGGACGACATCCGGGATTGCGAGCTTGCCGACGTCGTGCAGCTCCGCCGCCAGCCGCAGCTCCTCGAGCTCGTCGGGGGCGAGGCCGAGCCGTTCGCCAACGCGCACCGCGAGCGACGAGACGTCCGCCACGTGCGCGCGCAGCTCAGGCTCCCGCTCGGCGAGCGTGCGCAAAAGCGGCTCATGCGCCGTACCGCGACGGATCTCGGCGAGCAGCTCCTTGTGGGCGTACAGCCGCTCGTCGGCGAGGCTCAGCGCGCTCGAGACCGTCGTCGCGTCGGCGGGAATCACCGCCGCGCCGTAGGCGCTCGAGACGTCGAAGCCCTCGCCGCTCTCCCAAAGTGCCTGGGCGATCCGGTGGAGATCGGGCTCGGGCGTCGGCAGGAGCACGCAGAACTCGTCGCCGCCCATCCGGTACGCAGTTCCGTCCGGCGCCACCACCGCGGCGAGCTTGGCCGCGAGGCGGGTCAGGAGGGCGTCTCCGGCGGGATGACCGAAGGTGTCGTTGTACGTCTTGAAGCCGTTGAGGTCGAAGAGCACGAGCGTGCGCGGGCCGCCCTCCCGGGCCGCCTCGATCGCGGCTTCGA
>DATFSG010000077.1:0-8464 GCA_035262765.1 Gaiellaceae bacterium
GGCACGTTCCCGATCGAGCAGACGCAGGCGATGAGCGCGATGAACGGGCCGACGATCACGTTCTGGAGCGACGTCCAGAAGCCGTGTCCCGTGACGAACACGTCGTTCCAGACGGTCACCGGGACAAGCACCGCGAGAAAGCCGGCGACGAGGTAGCCGCCCGCCATCTCCTTCCGCAGCATCTTGGCGTCGGCGAACGTGTAGCTCGCCGCATCGGCCCACCCCGCCGGCGAGCGCAGCCGTTCCCGCCAGGGCGTTCGCGTCGACGCCGAGTCGTGCACGTGCCCGCCGTCGCCCAGCCGCTCGCGTGCGGCATCGATCTCCCGCCGCTTGATGACCAGCCGCGCGAGCCAGGAGAAGAGGACGATCATGATCACGCCACCGACGAGCTCCCCGAGCGCGAACTGCCAGCCGAGCAGCACCCAGATCACGATCCCGAGCTCGATCACGAGGTTCGTCGAGGCGAACATGAAAACCATCGAGTTGACGAAGTCGGCGCCGCGCTGGAAGAGCGTCTTCGCCATCGCCGACGCCGCGTAGGAGCACGACGACGAGGCCGCGCCGAAGAGGGTCGCGCGCGTGATCTGGCGCGGGCCGCGCCGGCCGAGCACCCGCTGCATCTGCACCCGCGGCACGAACGCCTGCACCGCTCCCGAGATCCCGAAGCCGAGGATCAGCGCCCAGAGCGTCGCCCAGAACATGAAGAACGCCTCGCGCAACGAGTGGGCGATGTCGATGAGCAGGTGGTGCATTTCTAGACCGACGGCAGCTCGACCGGCTCGCGTTCCGCGCCGCGCAGGAGCAGACCGCCGACGAACAGCACGAGCAGCTCGACGAGCGTCAGCGCGACCCGGTTCAGCGCCACCGCGCCGAGTGCCTGGCCCGGCGTGGCGACGGCGAGCATCAGCCCATACATCGAGGCCTCACGCGGCCCGAGGCCGGAGGGCGCGAAGAGAAAGATGACGGCGACGATCGCTCCGACCGCGGCCACCCCGCCGAGATAGACGATCGAGGCGACATTCGGATGCGCCCCGACTGAGCGAAGCGTCAGCCAGAGCGCGAAGCCGCCGAGGACCCACGTCCCGGCGTAGAAGACAAGGAGCGCGGTGACCGTCCGTCCGCGCATGTCCGGCAGGTCCTTCGTGTAGCCGAACTTGTGCAGCACCCAGCCCGCGAGCGGCCGGAAGACGCGCGGCTGAACGAGGACGGCGAGCACCGCGCCGAAGGCGACGAGCGGCACGAGGTGCGCATTCGCCTCATTCACGAACGGCAGGCTGACCACGAAGACGATCACCCCTGCAACCGCCGAGAGCCCGGCCTCGAGCAGCATCGACGAGGTGACGAGCGCCGCGTCGGTGATGCCGGCGCGGCGAGCCGCCACGACCCGTGCGGCCGGTGCCCAGATCCCGCCGGGGATGTACTTCGCCAGCATCGAGATCATCTCGGCGCGCAGGGCGACCGGATAGGTCATCTGGACTCCCCACTCGCTGAGGATCCAGACCCAGCCGACCACGAAGACGAGGTAGTAACCGGCGAGTGCGGCGCAGCCGAGCGCGAACAGGACGATGTTCGCGTTCTTGAGGTCGTGGACGGCGCCGTGAACCGAGCCCCGAAGCGCCCAGGCGAGGCTGGCGAAGAAGACAACGAGCACGATGAGCTGGACCGCGCCGAGCAGCCGGCGGTGCCGGGATGCCCAACTGGCCACGTCCTGAAGGCGACTCATTCAGTCCAGATTTAGCACGGCGGCCCCCTGTAACTGCCCTCGCCGCAGCTGATTCAGAGCTTCGTTCGCCTCTTCGAGGGCGAACACGGTGACCTGCGTCCGCACCGGCACCTCCGGCGCGAGCGCGAGAAACTCCTCCCCGTCGCGGCGCGTCAGGTTCGCGACCGAGCGGATCGAGCGCTCCTCCCAGAGCAGCTCGTACGGGAAGCTCGGGATGTCGCTCATGTGGATGCCGGCGCAGACTACGGCGCCACCGCGGGCGAGCGAGCGCAGCGCGGCGGGCACGAGCTCGCCGACCGGCGCGAAGATGATCGCGGCGTCGAGTTCCTCGGGGCCAGGCTCGTCGGACGGCCCCGCCCACTCGCAGCCGAGCTCGAGCGCGAACGCCTCGGCCGCGTCGTCCCCAGGCCGGACGAAGCCGAACAGGCGTCGTCCCTGGTCGCGGGCGACCTGGGCGACGATGTGCGCCGAGGCGCCGAAGCCGTAGAGACCGATCCGCTCGGCGTCGCCCGCGAGGCGCAGCGAGCGGTAGCCGATCAGCCCGGCGCAGAGGAGCGGCGCCGCGTCCTCGTCGTCGTAGGCATCGGGAACCGGCAGGCAGTAGCGCTCGTCGGCGACGACCCACTCCGCGTAGCCGCCGTCGAGGTGGTAACCGGTGAAGCGCGCCGACTCGCAGAGGTTCTCGCGACTCGAGAGACAGAAGCGGCAGGTGCCGTCGGTCCAGCCGAGCCACGGCACGCCGAGCCGCTGTCCGTCCTCGGTCCTGCCGACGATCTGGTGGCCGAGGATCAGCGGCGGCTTCGGGTTAGGCAGCTCGCCGTCCGCGATGTGGAGGTCGGTGCGACAGACGCCGCAGGCCGAGACGCGGAGGAGGACTTGACCCGGCTGCGGCTCGGGCCGCGGAACGTCCTCGAACCGCAGCGGCTCGCCGGCCGCATGAAGCACCATCGCGCGCATCACTAGATTCTCTCCCGTGGAGACGACGCTTCCCTATAGCTGGTACACGGATCCGGAGATCCTGCGGCGGGAACGCGAGCGGATCTTCCGCCCGGCGTGGCAGTACGTCGGGCACACCGGGCAGCTCCCGGCACCGGGCTACTTCGCCGCCGCCACGGCTGGCGCTCCCATCGTCGTCACCCGCGACCGCGACGGCGTCCTGCGCGGCTTCGTCAACGTCTGCCGCCACCGCGGCTCGCAGCTCGTCGAAGGAGAGGGCAAGCGTGAGACGCTGCAGTGCCCGTACCACGCCTGGACGTACGGCCTCGACGGCAGCCTTCGCGCGGCACCCCGCAGCGAGGAGGAGCCGGACTTCCCGCAGGGCGAGCTCGGTCTCGTCCCGGTCGCGGTCGACACCTGGGGACCGTTCGTCTTCGCAAACGCCGGCCCCGACCCGGAGCCGCTGGCCGACGCGCTCGGCTCGCTCCCGGCGCAGGTCGCCGAGCTCGGGCTCGATGTCGACTCGCTCGTCCACCACTCGCGCTGGGAGGCCGAGGTCGACGCGAACTGGAAGGTCGTGACCGAGAACTTCCTCGAGTGCTATCACTGCCAGGTCGCGCATCCCGGCTTCAGCGAGGTCATCGACGTCTCGACCGAGGCGTACGTGCTCTCGACCGACGGACGCCTCTCGACCCAGCACGGCCCGCTCCGCACCGCGCCTGCAGCCGACGAGCTACCACGCGCCCAGTTCCACTTCCTCTGGCCGAATCTCGGGATCAACATCTTCGGCGGCCGCCCCAACATCTCGATCGGCCCGATCTCGCCGCTGACGCCCGAGCGGACGTACCGCTTCCTCGACTACTTCTTCGGTCCGGACGTCGAGCCCGCGTGGATCAACGATCTCCTCGCCTTCGACGACCAGGTCGGGCGGGAGGACCGGGCGCTCGTCGAGCGCGTGCAGCGCGGCATCGCCTCCGGCGCGCTCGAGCACGGCTTCCTCATGAGCCACAGCGAGCAGCTCATCGGTCACTTCGAATCGCTTACGGCCGCGGCGCTCGCGTTGTAGAGTCGGCGCTCTCGCAGGATCGCGACAAGGAGGGCCAATCCGTGAAGCGTCTACTCCCGCTGCTGGGAATCGCAGCACTTGTGAGCATGCTGGCCGCGTGCGGTGGCGGCGGTAGCTCCCCCACGACGACCACGTCGTCGAACGCAGTGCCGACACTGCATCCGGGCCATCTGGTCGTCGGATTCGACCTTCCGGCGCCGGCGTTCTGGAACGGCCAGGCGTCCGGTACCACGATCACGAACCCGTCCGGCTTCGAGTACGGTCTCGCGCTCGACGTCGCGGCGCAGCTCGGCATCCCGAAGAACCACGTCACCTTCCTCCGCGCGCCGTTCGCGACCATCCTGCTCGCGGGCAAGAAACCGTACGACTTCGCGATGGAGGAGACGACCATCACCCCGCAGCGCGCCAAGGTGATCGGCTTCTCGGCTCCGTACTTCGACGCGAACCAGGGCGTGCTGATCGCGAAAGGCGTGAAGAAGCCGACGAGCATCAACGACCTCAAGAGCTTGCAGACCTGCGCGCAGGCGGCTACCACGGGTCTCGACTGGATCCTGCACCAGCTGCGTCCCGCGAAGCGGCCGCTCGTCTACTCGGCCTCGTCCGACGCCGCGTTCAACGCCGTGCAGCACGGCGCCTGCCAGGCGCTGATCCTCGACGTGCCGATCATCGAGGCGCAGGCCCAGAAGGTGCCGGGCGCCTACGGCGGCGTCGTCGGCCAGATCGACACGCACGAAGGCTACGGCGCGGTGTTCGCGCACGGCAGCCCGCTCATCCCGGACGTCAGCAAGGCGATCAACACGCTGCAGAAGAATGGAACCATCAGCAACTTGACGAAGCAGTGGTTCGGCTTCGACCCGGCAAAGGTTCCGGTCCTGAAGTGATGAGGACCTGATCCAGGCGTAGGAGCGGAGGAGGTCGAGATGGGCCAGTTCTTGCACGAGTTCTTCAGCCCGCTCGACTTCATCCGCTCCGTGCCGACTGTCTGGAACGGGTTCATCTTCAACATCAAGTTGATGCTCGCGGCTGAGGCGCTCGTCCTCCCCCTCGCCCTGCTCGTGGCAATCGTGCGCGGCCTCCCCGGTCGCGCAGCCGCTCCTTTCCGGGCGCTCGCGATCGTCTATACCGACTTCTTCCGTGGCACGCCGCTCATCCTGGTCCTGCTGCTCGTCTTGGGCTTCGCCCAGCTCAACTACCTGGGGCTGAACAGCGAAGCGCTCTTCCGCGTGGGCCTCATCTCGCTCGTGCTCGTCTACACGGCGTACGTCACCGAGGTGTATCGGGCAGGGATCGAGTCGGTCCATCCGAGCCAGCGAATGGCGGCGCGCTCCCTCGGGCTGAGCTACATGCAGACGATGCGCTACGTCGTGCTTCCGCAGGCGATCCGACGCGTCATCCCGCCGCTCCTGAACGACTTCATCGGCCTCCAGAAGGACACGGCTCTGATCTCGATCATCGGCCTCACGGAGGCGATCGTGCTGGCCGGTCAATACGTCAGCGACTTCGCGAACCAGACGGCGTATCTCGTCGCCGCGGTCTTCTTCATCTTCCTGACCATCCCGCTCGCGCGCTTCACCGATCACATCATCAGGCAGCGGGAGCGGCGCGAGCGCGCGCAGATGGCATGAGCACGAACGGCTCCCACTTCGTTTCGCTCCAGGGCATAACGAAGCGATTCGAGGATCTCGAGGTCCTGCATGGGATCGACCTCGACGTGGGCGAGCACGAAGTCGTCTGCCTGATCGGCGCGTCAGGCTCCGGGAAGTCGACTCTGCTCCGCTGCATCAACCTCCTCGAGCAGGTCGACGCCGGCACGATCGTGGTCGACGGCCAGACGATCACCGGGACGAAGGTCGACGTCAACAGGCTGCGGCAGAAGATCGGGATCGTCTTTCAGTCGTACAACCTCTTCCCGCACATGACCGTGCTCCAGAACGTGACGCTGGCTCCGCGGAAGGCGCTCGGGATCTCGCGCGGCGAAGCCGAAGGCCGTGCGCGGGCGCTGCTGCGCCAGATCGGGCTCGAAGACAAGGCTGACGAGTTCCCCGACCGCCTCTCGGGCGGGCAGCAGCAGCGCGTCGCGATCGTGCGGGCGCTCGCGACGGAGCCGAAGCTCATGCTGCTCGACGAGATCACCTCGGCGCTCGACCCCCAGCTGATCGGCGAGGTGCTCGAGCTCGTCCGCGAGCTCGCGGAGACCGGGATGACGATGATCCTCGCCACCCACGAGATGAGCTTCGCGCGCGAGGTGGCGAACAAGGTCTGCTTCCTCGACGCGGGCGTCATCCGCGAAGAGGGAGAGCCGGATCAGATCTTCTCGTCGCCGCGGGAAGAGCGGACGCGCGAGTTCCTGGCGCGCGTGCTCGAAGGCGGCAGGCTGTGAGGCGCTTCCGCGGAACGTCGAAGGCACCGTTCGCCGTCGCAGGAATCCTGGCGCTGCCGCTCTTCTTCGTGGGGCTGATGGCGTTCACGCTGAAGGTCGACAAGCCTTCGCAGTTTGTGAGAACGGACGGGACCGTCGGCCTCGGCGACCCGACGAAGGCGACCGTCGGGAAGATCTATCTGCTCTCCCTCGCCGTGGCGGTGGTTGTGGTCCTGGTGGGGTACGTCGCGAGGCTGCTCCGCTCTCGCCTGGCCGTGATCGTTCCGGCCGTGGCCGCAATAGTGTTCTCCGTTCTGCTCCAGCTCCCGCTCAACACCTGGGCGGCGGGGCACACGAAGCGATACCCGCTCGGAACCGACAACATCCGCGACTCGACCGCGACGAAGATCAGCCCGACGAACCTCGTGAACAAGGGCGAGTGGGAGCAGACGGCGAAGACGACCGCCCATCAGATCGGGTGGGTGACGATCGGGCTCGCGATCGCGGCGATCGTCGTCTCTATGCTGCTCGAAGTGCGGCACCGCCGCGGCAAGGAAGGGCCATACGTCGAGCCGCCGCCGCTCGGGCTCGACACGGGCGGAGCCCCCGGCGCGACGGGCTGAACCGCTAGAGCACCTTCGAGAGGAAGTCCTTCGTCCGCGCCTCGCGCGGGTTGACGAGCACCTGCTGCGGGTCGCCGCTCTCGACCACGACGCCGCCGTCCATGAATACCGCCACGTCGCCGACCTCGCGCGCGAAGCCGATCTCGTGCGTGACGACGATCATCGTCATCCCCTCGCGGGCGAGCGTGCGCATCGTGTCGAGCACCTCGCCGACGAGCTCGGGATCGAGCGCCGACGTCGGCTCGTCGAACAGCATGAGCTTCGGCTCCATCGCCAGCGCTCGCGCGATCGCCACCCGCTGCTGCTGCCCGCCGGAGAGCTGGTTCGGATACGAGTCGAACTTGTCCGAGAGACCGACCCGCGTGAGCAAGACCTTCGCGCGATCGATCGCGTCGGACTTCGACAGCTTCTTGACGCGGATCGGCGCCTCGACGACGTTCCCGAGCGCGGTCATGTGCCCGAAGAGGTTGAAGCGCTGGAAGACCATGCCGATGTGAGTCCGCTGTCGCGCCACGGCGCGGTCGGACAGCTCGTGCAGCGTGTCCCCGACCTGCCGGTAGCCGACGAGCTCGTCGTCGACCCAGAGCCGGCCGGAGTTGATCTGCTCCAGGTGGTTGATGCAACGGATGAACGTCGTCTTGCCCGAGCCGGACGGGCCGAGGATGCACATCACCTGGCCCGGCTGGACCTCGAGCGAGATGCCCTTCAGCACCTCGAGCCGCCCGAAGCGCTTGTGGACACCCTCCGCCTTGACCATCGCGGTCATCCGCGCCGGTAGAAGGGTCGAAGGTCGCGGACGTTCGCCCACCAGCGCGTCAGGATGTGCGGCTGCAGGGTGCGCGTGCCGCGGGCGTAGTGGCGCTCGAGGTAGTACTGCCCGATCGAGAGGATGCTCGTCACGATCAGGTACCAGATGCTCGCCACGATCAGGAGCTGCGGGATCCGGTAGTTCACGTAGTAGATGATCTGGGACGAGTAGAGCAGCTCGGTCACGGCGATCACGGCGACGAGCGAGCTCGTCTTCAGCATCGAGATCGTCTCGTTGCCGGTCGGCGGGATGATCACCCGCATCGCCTGCGGCAGGACCACCCGCCGCAACGTCAGGAGGCGCGTCATGCCGAGGGCGGAGGCCGCTTCGGTCTGACCCTCGTCGACGGAGATGATCCCCGCGCGGACGATCTCCGACATGTACGCGCCCTCGTTCAGACCGAGCGCGAGCAGGCCGGCGGTGAACGGCGTGATGTGGCTCGCGAGGTTGATGTGGGTGAGCTGCGGGCCGCCGAACGGCAGGCCGATCCCGATCCTCGGGTAGAGGACGGCGATGTTGTACCAGAAGAGAATCTGGACGTAGACCGGGGTCCCGCGGAAGAACCAGATGTAGACCCAGCTGATGCTGGACACGAGCGGATTCGGAGAGAGCCGCATGATCGCGAGCAGGACGCCGAGGGCGATCCCGACCACCATCGAGAGCGCGGTCAGTTCGAGCGTCACGACCAGGCCGCGGAGAATCGTGTCGTGCGTCAGGTAGTGGCGGATGATCGACCACTCGAAGCGGTGGTTCTGCACCATCGAGCCGATGACGCAGACCACGACGAAGAGCACGACGAGGTTCGCCACCCAGCGTGACGGGTGGCGAACCGGAACCGCCTTGATCTCGTCGGGCGGGACCGCCGGAGCGGTCCCGCCCGGAGCTATGTCAGCTTGTTGCGCCGTTGATCTTCGGGTTCGAGATGGCGCCCTTCTGGACGCCCCACTTC
>DATFSG010000078.1:0-6564 GCA_035262765.1 Gaiellaceae bacterium
GCAGCTCGAACGTCTCGAAGTAGGCGCGCACGGCATGGTCGGCCGCGGCCTTCGAGGCGTTGTACGGCGTCCGCGGCCGGTACGGCGACTCCTCCGTGAACGACTCGTCCGAGTCGAGCGGCAGGTCGCCGTAGACCTCGCACGTCGAGACGTGGTGGAAGCGGGACACCCCGCGCCGGCGCGAGGCCTCGAGCAGCGCCTGCGTCCCGATCACGTTGGTGCGGAAGAAGCGCCCCGGGTCGACGACGGCGAGGCTGTTGTGCGACTCGGCGGCGAAGTTGACGACCGTGTCGATGCTCTCCTCGGCCATGAGCCGCCCGGTCGGGTCGAGGTCGCAGATGTCGCAGACCGCAAGCCTCACGCCGAGCCCGTCGAGGTTGCGCGGGTCGCCGGCGTAGGTCAGCTTGTCGAGCGCCACGACGTGATCGTCCGGGTGCCGCTCGAGCCACCAGCGGACGAAGTTCGAGCCGATGAACCCGGCCGCGCCGGTGACGAGGATCGATCTGGCCACGCGCACATCGTGACGATTCCTTCAGAACGGGTACTTCATGCCTGTCTTCGTCGCGCCGACGTGCTTCTGCAGCGGGACGCCCTTCCTAACGGCAGCCGCTGGCGAAGTCGGCGAGTGGCGGCGCCTCCGTCTGCGTGAGCTTCGCGGCGTGGGCGGCGTCGATCATGGCCCGGCCTACGGCGGGCACGCGTGCCCGCCGGCCGCGTCCAGGTCTACTCGCTCAACTGCCCGACCGCGCACCCGATTGCACCCGACCGCAGCCTCGCGTTCGCGATGCGCCTTGCCGTGCCGCGGAACGCGCCGCTCGGCGACAACGGTCTCTTCTGGGTGCTCGATCTGTTCGGAGAGCGCGACCCCGATTTGAACGCGCGCGTCATGGTCAGCCGCTGACGCGCAGCCTTGACCTCGTCCAGCAAGCGCGAGAGGCGTCGCGGAGGTCGGGGGGCAAGCGAACCGGCGGCCGCTGCGGTGGGTCCGGGAGCCACGTGAGGATCTGGAACAGCAGCTCAGGGGCGAGCCGTTCGTCCGTGAGCCCAGTGTTCGATGCCACTCCTGACGCCGGCGGCTTCTACTTCGCTGGGCCGTCGCTGTCGCCGAACGTCGCGTATTTCGTCCAGGTGTGCAAGGGCACGACCGCCATCGCGAACCGGACGATCGCACCCAAGCTCGCGAAGAACGCCTTCGACGAGGAGGACTGCTCGGGTTTGCCGTAGATACGCTGGGCGCCTTCGGGAGAGGTGTCCGAGCGGTCTAAGGAGCGCGACTGGAAATCGCGTACGTGCTGAAAGGTGCGTCGCGGGTTCAAATCCCGCCCTCTCCGTTGCTCAAGGCTGCAAGCGTCGGCGGCAAAGCCGCCGGCGCGCGGCCGGGAAACCTGGGCGGCCCGGCCTGTCCGGGCCGCAGCTCTTCAGTCGTGGATGCGGGCGAGCAGCTCGACGCGGCGCAGCACCTTCTGCTCGGTGCCACCCAGCCGGACGTCGTAGCCGGCGGCGCTCGGGTACAGCACCTTGTCGCCGGGGACGATGCCCTCCACCTCGGAGCCGACGGCCGTGACGATGCCGCTGCGGCACTGCGCCTCGGCACCCGCCGGGAGAATCAGGCCCGCGCGCGTCTCGGCCTCCTCGTCGGTCGGCTGGACGACGAGGTAGTTGTCCAGCGGCTCGAGCGAGAGGCGGAGCGGGCGCGTGTCCTCCAGCACGCCGTCCACGATACTCCCTGGAAATGCCCGAATCTCCATTCATCGAGCTCGAGGTCGGTTCGCGCACCGTGAAGGTGACGAACCCGGACAAGGTCTTCTTCCGCACGCGCGGCGAGACGAAGCTCGACCTCGTCCAGTACTACCTCTCGGTCGGCGAAGGGATCGTGCGCGTCCTCTACGAGCGGCCGACGCAGCTGAAGCGGCATCCGGACGGCGCGGAGGGCGAGGCGATCTACCAGAAGCGCGTGCCGAAGCACCGGCCCGACTGGATCGAGACGGCGACCGTCACCTTCCCCTCCGGCCGCACGGCCGACGAGCTCTGCGTCACCGAGCTCGCCCAGGTTGCGTGGGCAGCGAACCTCGCCACGATCGACTTCCATCCCTGGCCGTCGCGGCGCCGCGACGTCGAGCATCCTGACGAGCTCCGCATCGACGTCGACCCGCAGCCGGGTACGGGCTTCAAGGAGGCGAAGCAGGTGGCGGCGATCGTCAAGGAGACGCTCGACGAGCTCAGCTTCGTCGGCTGGCCGAAGACCTCGGGCAACCGCGGGATCCATGTCGCATGCCGCATCGAGCCGAACTGGGGCTTCCGCGAGGTGCGTCGTTGCGCGCTCGCCTTCGCCCGGGAGGTCGAGCGGCGCGCGCCGAAGCTCGTCACGACCGCGTGGTGGAAGGAGGAGCGCGGCGAGCGCGTGTTCATCGACTACAACCAGAACGCGCGCGACCGCACGATCGCCTCGGCCTATTCCGTCCGCGCTCGGCCCGACGCGACGGTGTCCGCGCCGTTCCGCTGGGAGGAGCTCGACGACCTCGAGACCGAGGACTTCACGCTGGCGACCATGCCGGCCCGTTATGCCGAGCTCGGCGACGTCCAGGCTGGGATCGACGACGAGCTCTGCGACCTGCGGAAGCTGTTCGAGTGGGTCGAGCGCGAGGATGCCGAAGGGACCGGCGAGGCGCCGTATCCGCCGAACTTCCCGAAGATGCCGGGCGAGCCGAAGCGCGTGCAGCCCTCGCGTGCGAAGAAGTCTTAGCCGCTCTCCGTGCTGACCCGGAACGTGTGGCCGTCGGGGTGGCGGAGGTGGAACTCGCGCATGCCCCACGGCTCGTCGGTCGGCGGCATCGCGATCTCGTAGCCGAGCTCGACCGCGCGGGCGTGCGCGGCGTCGAGCTCTTCGCGGCTCTTCAGGAACCAGGACATCCAGACCGGGCGCGCGCCCTGATCCTCGCGGCAGAGGAAGATCTCCGCGTCGTTGCCGGCCTGAACCGAGGCGAAGTCGGGCTCGCCGGCCCCGCCCATGCCGCCCTCGTCGGTCCAGACGAAGCCGCGTTCCCAGCCGAGCGCTTCGAACCACTCGAGGCTCGCGGCGACGTCCGCGACGTTGAGAACAGGCGTGAGGTTGCTGAGCTTCAACGCAGCAAGTCCTCCACCGCGACGTCGGTGCGGCGGCGCGGCGGGCGCACCTCGCGCCACGTGCAGTCCTTCGCGTCCTTGTCCGGACGGAAGCGGAGCAGGCGCGTCCCGTGGCGGAAGCGGTGCTTCTCGAGCTTGTCGAAGCGCACCTCGACGACGAGCTTCGGCTTCAGCGGCGTCTCCTCGAGCTCGCCCGATCCCCAGCGGTTCGGCTCGCTGAAGCGCCGGTCGCTCTTCTTGTCGATCAGCGGCAGCACCTTCGCGGCGATCTCGGCCTGGTTCTTCACGCCGACCGCCGCCGAGCCGACGTAGTTCAGCTCGCCGTCGTCTGCGTACAGACCGAGCAGAAGAGTGGCGATCGTCTCGCGGCCGCCCTTCTTCCAGCGGATTCCGGCCACGACGCAGTCGGCCGTCTTGTGCGGCTTGACCTTGACGACGCCGTCGCGTGAGCCCGGGAGGTAGGGGAGCCCGAGCTTCTTCGCGATCACGCCGTCGAAGCCAGCGGCTTGCAGCGTCTGCAGCCACTCGGTTCCTTGCTCCACGTCGTCGGAGACCGGTGACAGCTCGAAGCCCGCGCCGACCTTCTCCAGCTCGGCGCGCCGCTTCTCGATCGGGCGCTCGTGCACCGGCTTTCCCTTCCAGAGCAGCAGATCGAAGGCGACGAAGGTCGCCGGGATCTCGGCCGCGAGCTTGCGTACGCGGCTTTCGGCCGGGTGCAGCCGCATCTGCATCGCGTCGAAATCGAGCGCGCCACCGCGGGCGATCACGATCTCGCCGTCGAGGGCCGAGTGCGGCGGCAACAGCTCGCCGAGCGGCCTCAGCTCGGGGAAGTAGCGGAGGAGCGGCCGGCCGTTGCGCGACCAGAGCGCCAACTCGCCGCCGTCGTTCTCGAGCACGCCGCGAAAGCCGTCCCACTTGGGCTCGTACCGCCAACCACCGCCGGCCGGCAGCTCGGCGACGAGCTCGGCCTCCATCGGCGGGAAAGGGACGTTCGGGCCGGGCGCGTCAGCCATCGGTTCCAAACTAGACGAGTCCTTCCTTACGCGCGATACTCGATGTAGTGGGGCGCGAAAATGCCGAGAAGGTTCAGGGCGCGCTCTACCGCATCGCGGAGCTCGCGAGCGCCGCCCAGGACATGCCGGAGTTCTACCGGGCGATCCACGAGATCGTCGGCGAGCTCATGGACGCCCAGAACTTCTATATCGCCCTCTGGGACGAGGAACGGCGGCGGATCAACTGGCCGTACTACGCCGAGGACACACCCCCCGACGAGCTTCCGGACCCGAACAAGTGGTATGCGATCGGAGAGCAAAGCTCGCGTGGGACGACGGCGTTCGTGCTCAGAACCGGCGAGCCGCAGCTCATCTCCACTGAGCGGTTCGCAGAGTTGACGGCCCAAGGCGAGCTCGTTCTCGTCGGGCCGCAGAGCACGGAGTGGCTGGGCGTCCCACTCAAGGCCGACGGGGCGACGATCGGCGTGCTCGCTGTGCAGCTCTACACGGAGGACATTCATTACACCGAGCAGGACAGGGATCTGCTCGCATTCGTCGGCCAGCATGTCGGCGCGGCGCTCTCACGCGCGCGCGCGATCGAGGAGACGCGCCAGCGGAATGCCGAGCTCGCTGTGATCACGAGCGTGCAGGAGGCGCTTGCAGGTGAGCTGGAGATGCAGGCGATCTACGACGTCGTCGGCGACAAGATCCAGGAGATCTTCGACGCCCAGGCCGTCTCGATCGTCACCCTCGACGAGACCAGCGGCCTCTTGAACATCCCGTATCTCATCGAGCGCGGCGAGCGGCGGCAGTGGGAGCCGATTCCGCCCACCAGCTTCACCCAGCACGTCCTCGACACGCGCGAGTCGATTCTCATCACCGAGGACCTCCCAGCGGAGATCGAACGAATGGGCCTCGAGACGCGGCTCCTCGGTGACGCGCCGCCCAAGTCGGTCCTCTTCGTGCCGCTCGTCGCCGGCGGCAAGGCGGCAGGTGTGATCTCGCTCCAGAACATCGACCGCGAGCATGCGTTCGACGAGGCCGATGTCCGGCTGCTCACAACGCTGGCCGGCGACCTGAGCGTCGCCCTCGAGAACGCGCGGCTGGTACACGAGACCCGGCAGCGGAACGCCGAGCTCGCGGTGATCAACAGCGTGCAGGAGGCGCTCGCCGGCGAGCTCGAGATGCAGGCGATCTACGACGCCGTCGGCGGCAAGATCGACGAGATCTTCGACGCTCAGGGGACGTGCATCGCGATCTTGGACGAGGCAACCGGGCTCATGACCTTCCCGTTCCTGATCGAGCGCGGGGAACGGCTGTCCGCCGAGCCGACCGCCGTCGACAAGGGCTTCAGCAGGCATGTGCTCGACACAGGAGCGCCGCTGATGATCAACGAGGACGTCGCCGCGGCCGGCGAGCGGCACGGCAGCTTCCTCGTGGCAGGCGAATGGTCGAAGTCCCTCCTCTTTGTTCCGCTCTTCACCGGTGGCCGGGCGCTCGGCGTCATCTCACTCGAGAACTACGACCGCGAGCACGCGTTCGACGACGCCGACCAGCGGCTGCTGACGACGCTCGCAGGCAGCCTGAGCGTCGCGCTGGAGAACGCGCGGCTGGTGCACGAGACGCGGCAGCGGAATGCGGAGCTGGCCCTGATCAACAGCGTGCAGGAAGCGCTGGCGGGCGAGCTGGAGATGCAAGCGATCTACGACGTCGTCGGCGACAAGATCCAGGAGATCTTCGATGCGCAGGTCGTCGACATCGGCATCTTCGACTATGCAGCCGGCCTGACGCGCTACCCATACGCGATCGAGCGGGGCGTTCGCTACCCCGACGAGCCAACACCGATCGACTCCTCCTGGACGACCCCCATCCTCCAGGAGACGAAAGCCTCCTTCGTGAACAACGACATCCCGGCCTGGGAGCGGGAACGGAACGAAGTTGCGCCGGTCGTGCAGGGCGAGCCGGCTCTCTCGATGCTGATCGCGCCGCTCCTCTCCGGGGACGAGCTTCGCGGACGCATCGGCTTGCAAAATCTCGACCGGACGAACGCGTTCGACGAGGACGACGTCCGCCTGCTGGCGACGCTGGCGAGCAGCCTCAGCGTCGCACTCGAGAACGCGCGGCTGGTGCACGAGACGCGGCAGAGGAATGCCGAGCTGGCGCTGATCAACAGCGTCCAGGATGCGATCGCCGGCGAGCTCGACACGCAGGCGATCTACGACGCCGTCGGAGACCGGATCCAGGAGATCTTCGACGCGCAGGCCGTGGACATCGCCGTCTACGACGAGAAAGACGGTCTGGTGCACTACCCGTACGGGGTCTCGCGCGGTGAGCGCATGTCGGACAGCCCTCTACCGCTGGTCGGGTTCCGCAAGGTGCTGCTCGAGTCCCAGGAGCCGCTGCTGATCAACGAGAACCTCGCCGGCGAGGGCAAGCGGATCGGCATGGA
>DATFSG010000079.1:0-7371 GCA_035262765.1 Gaiellaceae bacterium
GAACGCTCCGCCTACGACCTGACGAAGGCGGTTGAGCACGCGATCGGACACGTCTGGTCGCCGGCAAAGAGCGGCCTCTACGCGACGCTGCCGCGCCTGGCGAAGGAGGGGCTCGCGCACAAGCGCGGCCGGCTCTATCGAATCTCCGCGGCCGGCGGTGCCGCACTCGACGAATGGCTCACTACGGTGGAGCCCGGCGCTCGCGAGACGTTCTTCCTCAAGCTCTTCGTCGGTGGGCTGACGACGCCGCACGTGCTCGCGGCGCACGTCGAGCAGTTCATGGCCGACACGGAGGAGCGGCTGGACGCGCTCCGCGCGATCGTGCCGACGAACTCGAACACCGGCCACGACTGGTACCACCGGCATCTGCTGCGCTACGGGATCGAGCGGGCGGAGCACGAGCTCGAGTGGGTGACGAACGTCGGCCGAGCACTGCGCCGGGGCCCGCAGTGAGCCGCGGCGCCGCGCTCGCGGTAGGAGCCGTTCTCGCCGCCGCCAGCCTGACGCTCCTGTTCCACGGGACGGCAGAGGCCCAGCCGCACGCCGGCGCCCAGCCGTTCGACTCCGACCTGACGCTGCTCCAGAACCAGCTCCCGCTGATCCATCCGAATGTGGACCTGCAGGCCTGGGACGATGCGGTCGCGCAGCTCCGGAACAAGCTCCCGACGCTGACCGAGGATCAGGCCGACGTCGGCTTCATGGAGCTCGTCGCGTCACTCGGCGACCGCAACGGGCACACCGGCATCTTCCCGCTCGACCCGGGCAACCAGCGCGCATTTCACGAGTACCCGTTTCTCGTGTACGAGTTCGCGGACGGCGTCTACGTCACCGGGCAGCTCGGCGGCCACGACCTCGTCGGCGCCCGTCTGATCGCCGTTGGCGGCATCCCGATCGCGCAGGTGCTCGCCCAGGTGGCGCCGCTCGTGCCGCACGACAACGAGACGAGCGGCGTGAGCAACGTGCGCGGGATGTACCTCTTGAGCGAGGAGGTGCTGGACGGGCTTGGCATCGCGCCGCACTTCGACTTCACACTCCCCAACGGCACGCAGGTCGTGCGGACGCCGACCCCGGTGAGCGCCGCCGCGTACTCGCGCGCGTTCGACGGCATCACGCCTCCGATGTGGCCACACGGCCCCGCCTACGCGCCCGACCGACGCGCCTCGACGCGCGTGTCGCTGCTCGCGCACGGCCGCACGGTCTACCTCGCGTACAACACCACGACCGTCGACACCACCACCCTCGCCACCCGAATCCTACGGCTCGCGTCGAAGCCGAGGGTGCGGCGCGTCGTCGTCGACCTACGGAACAACCGCGGCGGCGACAACCACACCTATCCGCCCTTGATCCAGGCGCTGAAGAAGCTCCGCCGCAAGCACAAGGCGATCGTGGTGCTCGCCGGCCGCGCGACGTTCTCCGCCGCGGCCAACTTCCTGGGCGATCTGGAGAGAGCCACGCGCTACCTGCTGGTCGGGGAGGACAGCGGCGGCGCGCCGAACCTCTACGGAGACGTTGAGCCCCTCGACCTTCCCGAGACCGGGCTACGCGTCGAGATAGCGACGACGTGGTGGGTCAAGAGCAAGCTCGGCGCGAACGATCCCCGTGTCACCTTCCACCCGGACGTCGTCGTGCCGCCGACCGCGAAGTCCTGGTTCGCCGGCCGCGACCCGGCTCTCGCCGCCGCGCTCACCGCGCCCTTCTCGAAAGCGCACCCCGTCCACTGACGTAAGTGAGGCCCCCGCTTACGCTTGCGCGTCCTCGGGGGCCCCGGGTCGTTCGGACCGGTGCAACCGTGTCGCGGACGACCGTTGCCGGGGACCCTACCCCCTCTGGGCGCGAAAAGCCGTGGCGGGCTCGGCCGAAAACTCCGCAAATTCCGTGAAGCCCCGGCTGCCGAGCTCGCGCCGTAACACCTCGGGCGGGACGTAGATCGGAGTCTCCGCTCCTCGTGAGAACGAGAGGACGAGGCTCCCTCCCGGGGCGGTGATGCGGGCGAGCTCGTCGGCGAAGGGGATCATGTTCGAGAGGACGACGAACTCGAAGTCGCCGTCGGGACAGTCGAGCGCCGACGCGTCGCCAACCTCGAACCGCACACGCCCGACGAACTCCGCCGGCACCTTCCCGCGCGCCTCCTCGATCATCCCGGGGCTGAGATCGATGCCCACCACCTCGGCCTCGGGGTAGCGCTCGGCGAGCGCCAGCGCGACAACGCCGGTTCCGGTGCCGAGATCCAGTGCGCGTCGAGGCGGCGCGACTCCCTCGAGCGCGAGGTCGAGCGCCCAGAGATGGTGCGGCCCGATCCGTGTCTCCCAGGTCGGCGCGAGCCGGTCGAACATGCCGCGCAGGGGGCCGCGGAAAGCCCGCCAGAGAACCGGTCGCCGCACGACCGTGTCCGTCACAAAACGGGCGAAGCGCTGGGCGTCGATCACCGCGCGGCGAGGTCGAGGAGGATCTCGGCGCCTTCTTCGATCTGCAGCAGCGCCGCGGCACTCCCACGCGAGACCGCAAGGGCGAAGTTGCCGTAGCTGTCCTCATAGAGGATCAGCGAACCGCGCGGGGCGTCCGCGAACGTGCGTGCGGAGACGGCGTAGAACCGCTCGCTGCGACAGGCGATCTCGACGCGAGCGCCGGCAGGGAGCTCCGCATCTCCGAGATCCTCGCGGCGGAAGTTGAGCGCGACGTTGCCGAAGCGGTCGATCACGACTGCGATCGCGCGAATGCGGTTCTGTCCCACCTCGGGCTGCGGGAGATCGAGCTGCACTAGCTCGGCCGGGTCGAGAGGCGGGCCGAGATCCTCGAGCGCGACGCCGGCAGCGAGGTGCGCGGCGGCCGGCGCGAACAGGTCGCGTCCGTGGAAGGTGCGCGACACGGGCTGCAGCGAGTACTCCGCGTTCGCGAGCTCATGCGCCTCGGCCACGCCACCGAAGCGGTCAGCGGCCGGAAGCAGAAGCCCGTTGTCGGGGCCGACATACAACCGGCCCTCTTGATCGCGCAGCGCGAGCGCACGCCGACTGCTCCCGACTCCCGGGTCGACGACGGCGAGGTGGACACCGGCCGGCATGTAACCGAGCGTGTTCGCCAGCACGAGCGCGCCTTGCAGCACGTGGCCGGGGCGGACGCCGTGGGTGACGTCGATCACGCGCGCCTCAGGCGCAATGGTCGCGATCACGCCGTGGCACGTGCCGACGAAGTCGTCCTGCAGCCCAAAGTCGGTCAGGAACGTGATCGTCGTCACGCGTCGCGACCAGCCGCACGCAGGATGCGCAACGCGTTCAGCGTCACCATCGGGCTCGGTGCGCGGCCGCCCCAATCCACTGCCTCGACGTTACTCCCCTTCGATCCCGGCGGACGCCACCACGTCTTCGCCGCGCGCCACAAGCCGTCGGCGTCGCGTCGATCCTCGACGAGGTCGACTGCCTCCTCTGCGCGCGGATCGCGCAGCAGGTCCATACGCCCGAGCACGACCAGCGCCTGCCAAGCGTCGTAATGCCAGAACGGCGGATAGTGCGGCGCGAGCCACTTCTCGTGGATGACCTCGCCGGTGCGCACCGAGCGGAAGATCCGATGCGAGAGAAAGAGCTCCGCGGTGCGGTTGGCCGAGTCGCGCGCCCACTCCGCGCCGGTCGCGCTGGCGTACTCGTGCAGGCCCCACATCGGCGGGAGCGATTCGTTGAACGACGAGCGGTAGCCGGTTGCCTTCTTGTCGCAGTTCCAGCCTCCGTCGGGCCACTGCCACTCGACGAGCGAGCGGGCGAGTTGTTCGACGCGCGGATCGCCTGCGAGACCGAGGCGCACCCCGACGGCGAGCGCATTCCCCTCCTGTGACGCGCAGCGGCGCGTGAGCCCGTCGATCGTCTTGATGCCGCGCCGATGCCCCTCGCCGGTGAGCCACGCGAGCACCGACTCGTAGGCGGTCAGCGCACGCGGCTCGCCCGCGGGGATGCCGAGCTCGACGAGCGAGACGAGCCGCCAGTGGGCGCCCTGCCACTTCGCGTACGGATGGCCGTTCCGCTCGGCGAGGAGCGTCTGCACGATCGCGCCGTCGAGCACGCGCTCGCGCGGCTTCTCCCCGAGCAGGTCGCGCCGCGCGAGATCCCGCACGGCGGGCTCCTCCACCGTCAGCAGCCAGTCGACTGCGTTCACGGGAGCGACGCTAACGCCTCCACGAGGCCGTCGAGGTCGTGAGTGGCGGCGACAGCGACGACGTCGAGACCGGCTGCCCTCGCCTCGGCCGCGGTCTGCCGGCCGATGGCGACGACCGGCATCCGCGGGCCGGCACCGACGAGCGCCCGGGCGGCGGAGCCGGACATGAGGAGCGCGACATCGGCGTCGGGCACGTCCGGATGCAGCTCGATCGTCCGATACAGCGGCAGGAAGTCGGCGTCGAGAACGTCTTGCCGAGCACCCTCGGCGGCTGCGAGCAGCAGCGTGTCTTCCGGCAGCTCGTCGCGCAGGCCTTCCTGCGTGTGAGTCGCCGCCACGAGATCGACCTTCAACCCGTGCGCGCGCAGCGCATCCGCCGTGGCCGGCCCGATCGCCGCGATGCGGTTCGCGGTGACTCCGCGCCGTGCAAGCTCGTGGGCGCCGTTGCGGCTCGTGACCACGAGCCAGTCGTATGCCCGAGCATCGACGGGCTCGTCGCCGAGCGGCTCGACGCGAATCAGCTCGCAGATGACCGCGTCGTGCCCGAGCGCCTCGACGCGGTCGACGAGCTCCTCACGCGTGACGAGTACTCGCATCCGCCAACTCCGCCCCGAGCGCCGCTGGGTCGTCGCCCGTGAGCCGCTCGATCCAGGATCCATCCTCCGCCGCCACCAGCCCCGTCAACGTCGTCCCGTCGTGGTGCGCGGCGACCGGTGCGAGGCAGCCGCCGCCGACCGCCGCGACAACGATGCGCTCCGCCTCCACCCGCGCGCGCGTCTCGGGATCGTCCGCCGCCGCGACAAGGTGCTCTTCGCCCGCCCGGACCTGGAGCGCGAGAGCGCCCTGGCCGGCCTCGGGCAGCATCGTCTCCGGCTCGAAGCGGTGCCCGATCTCGTCCGAGAGCCCGAGCCGATCGAGCCCACAAGCTGCGAGAACGATCGCGTCGAGGCCCCGCTCGCGTCGCTTGCGCAGCCGCGTGTCGATGTTGCCGCGCAACGGTTCGATCGAGAGCGTCGGCTCGACCGCGAGCAACTGCGCCTTCCGCCGCACCGAAGCGGTGCCGACGCGCATCCCGGACCGCAGCTCGGAAGCGCCGCACAGGGCATCCCGCGGATCCTCGCGACGAAGGTACGCGCCGACCACGAGCCCGTCCGGATCGGAAGCGGTCAGGTCCTTGGCGGAATGCACGGCAATGTCGATCCGCCGCTCCAGCAGTGCCTCCTCGAGCTCCTTCACGAAGACGCCACGTGAGCCGATCTCGCCGAACGGGCGCGAGCGGTCGCGGTCGCCGGCCGTCGTGATCGGCACGAGCACGAGCTCGATCCCGGGCGCGCGCAAAGAGGAGACAGCGAGCTCGGCCTGGGTGAGCGCGAGCCTACTGCCGCGACTGCCGACGCGGAGGAGCACAGGTCTTTTGTCTCCGCACGGGCGGCTTACACCCAACGCCGCGCGGCCGAATGCGGATGAAGGCCGTCGGCACCTGCAGCGGCAGCGGACGCCCCGTTGCCGGCTTCACGTTCAGAGCTCGTCCTCGCCGAGACCGAAGAGGTGCCGCACCGTGTCAGCATAGAGGACCCCATCGGCTGCCGCGGCTGCCTGTTTCATGCGTACGGTCGGCGGATGGAGGAGCTTGTTCACGATCTGGGCGGTGACCGCCTCCACCGCGCGCCGCTGGCTGTCGTCGAGCTTGCCGAGCAGCGCCTCGGCCTTCTGGAGCTCGGCCTCGCGGATCTCCTCGGCCCACGCCCGCAGCGACGCAATCGCCGGCACGACGTCGAGCGCGGCGTGCCACTCGTGGAACTTCTGGGCTTCGGCCGCGACGATCGACTCGGCCCGCTCGGCCTCGCGACGGCGCAGCGACAGGGTCTCGGTCACGATCCCCTCGAGGTCGTCGATGTCGTAGAGGTAGCAGCCGTCGAGCTCCCGGATCGCGGGGTCGAGGTCGCGGGGAACGGCCAGATCGATGAGCAGGAGCTGCCGACCCTTCCGGCCTCGGAGCACCTCGGCGACGGTCGCCGCGTCGAGCACCAGGCCCGACGCGTTCGTCGAGGCGATCACGACGTCCACGCGCGCAAGCTCTTCGCCGATGCGGTCGCGCTCCGTCTTGCTGTTTGCGACCAGCGCGATCTCAGCGCCACGGCTGCGGAGGTTGCGCGCGGCCTGCTCGCTCACCTTGCCGGCGCCGAGGAGGAGGATCGAGCGACCCTCGAGGCTGCCGAAGACCTGCTCCGCGAGCGCGGCGGCGGCCGCCGACACCGAGGCCGGGCTTTGACCGATCGCCGTCTCCGCCCGCACCTTTCGCCCGGCGTGGAGTGCCTGCCGGAAGACCCGGTCGAGCACCGGGCCGGTCGTCCCAGTCTCCTGGGCGATCCGCACCTGTCCGAGGATCTCGCCCTCGCCCGGAACGAGCGAATCCAGCCCTGCGGCGACCCGGAAGAGGTGATGCGCGGCCGCCCGGTCCTGCAGCCGGTAGAGCGCCGGCTCGATCTCCGACCCGAGCGACACCAGAGCGCCGGCGGCGTCCTGCTCGGCCTGCTCCGGATCGGCGGCGACCAGATAGAGCTCGGTGCGATTGCAGGTCGAGAGGCAGACCGCCTCGCGGTCCTCGCCCGCGAGCCGGGCCGCCAGCTCCTGCGCAGCGTCGCGGTCGAGCGCGACCTGCTCGCGCAGCTCGACCGGGGCGTGATGGTGGGAGGTGCCGACGAGGACGAGGCGCAGCATCAGGCGAAGTGGGTCACGGGGAGGGCGAGCCTGACGACAACAACGAGCGCGAAGCCCGCCAGAGCGAGGTAGGCGGCGCGGCGTCCCGCCCAGTTGCCGAGCAGGCGCAGCCCGAGATAGGCGCACCAGACCAACCAGGTCAAGGCCGTGACGGCGATCAGCGCGTCGAGTCGCTCGTCCCGGTCGAGCAGCCGCACGAGCCCGACGGCAGCACCGAGCGTGAGCAGCGGGACCGACCACGCGACGGTCCGCAGAGCGAGCGAGTCGAGCGTCGCCAGCGCCGGTATCTGCCTACGCAGGATCGTCGCGGGACGCGTCCTCAGCCGCCGCTCCTCCCAGATGTAGAGCCCGGAGAGCGCGGCCGCGAGCGTGAACCCGGCGAACGCGGCGAGCACGAGACCGACGTGGACGACGAGGAAGAGGTTCGAGTAGTGGCTCACGCCGCCGTTTCCCGTACCGCCACCGGCGCGCGCGACCACGAGCAGCGTCACCGCGAGCGGCATCACGACG
>DATFSG010000080.1:0-7615 GCA_035262765.1 Gaiellaceae bacterium
GTGATGGTTCGCCCGCCGCGTCGGGTAACGATTCCCGCAGAATGGCCGCCACGATGAAGGTGTTCCAGCACGAGACGCGTCTTCGCACCGCCGGCGGCCTCACCGTCAACGACATCACCGAGGACGTGCAGAACGCCGTCCGCGAGAGCGGAGTCGTCGACGGGATCGCCTGCATCTACTCCCCGCACACGACCTGCTGCGTGCGCGTGAACGAGATGGAGACGGGCTTCCTCGAGGACTTCTGCGACCTGCTACGCCGGCTCGTGCCGCACGACTCGTACTACGCGCACGACGACTGGGACCGGCGCACCGAGAACATCTGTCCCGAGGACATGGACCAGGGGAACGGCCACTCCCACTGCATGGCGATGCTGCTCGGCACCGCCGGCGAGTCGGTCCCCGTGCGCGACGGCGAGCTCCAGCTCGGGACGTGGCAGCGCGTCCTCTTCATCGAGCTCGACCGCGAGCGCGACAGGCGCTGGCTCGTCCAGGTCGTCGGCGCCTGATCTCCTGCCGCGGCGAGGCCGGCGTCTAGCTTGTTCGCCATCGCCTGAGCCAGCGCCAGCACGCTCGAGGAATTGATCGTCCCGGCGCTCTCCGCGAGCGCGAATTCCGCCGCCTGGCCCTGCCACATAGCGACGATCGCGAAGACGGCGGGCGAGCCGTTGACCGTGCCGGCGACGATCGCTGCGGTGGCGTTGTCGCCGACGGAACTGACATCGACCTTCGGGGCGCCTTCGGTGAAGAGGTCGGAGGTGACCGTGCCCTCCCATGTCGCCAGGTTCGCGTTCGCGTACCAGCCGATCGACTGCTGTAGATCGTCGAACGGCCCTGCGGGCTCCAACTCGATGTCGTAGGTCGACAGCGCCGCCGGGTCGATTCCGTAGCCCTGCTCGATGGCCACCGCGTTGCCGGTGAAGTCGGAGGGGCCGAGCGCGAACGTCGAGAGATCGGGGCCGCCCGGCGGCGGTCCCGGGTCGGGAAGCTGCGGCACCTTGGCGGGGGTGCCTTTCAGGTGCCCGGCGATCAGCTCGTGCAGGCGATGGACGAGCTTCGCCATCAGCGCGGGAGCGAGCTGCTTCGCCGTCGCCTCGGTTCCGCCTGACACGGTCGCGTGGAGGACGAAGCTTCCGGCGCTCGCCACCTCGTCGACCGTGCAAAGCGGGTCGGCGTTGGGGACCTGCAACTCGATGACGGAGGCGAAGCGACCGCTGCCGACGGCGTGCACCTTGAAGAAGCCGGCGCTCATCTCGATGCCGATCTCATGGTAGATCTTGGCCTCGAGCTTGTCGCTCGTCTTCCAGAACGCGAGACCTTTCTTCGCCCCGGCAGCAGAGCGGAACTGCTCGACCTGGGTCTCGATCCCGGTCGTGCCGGCGCCGCCGAGGAACGGATTCCCGTAGTCGAGCTGATAGCCGGTGACGCGGTGGAACTTCTTGGCGCCCGTCGGCGTGTCGCCGTTCGTCACCGTCCCCGAGTCGAACTGGATCGGCAAGGACGCACCGTCCGCGCCGAGCTGGGCGGTCTGCAGCGGCACGAGCGAGAGCTTGTAGTGCCGCGTCGCGTGCTTGCCGGGCGACGCGGTCGCCACGACCGGGAAGACCGCCGCCGCAGCGACGAGGAGTGGCGCGATGCGAAGAGCCCCCGGGAACACGGTCAGAACCTAGCGCGGTTGCCGCACGTTGCCAAGCCTGTTAGCTGCCCAGCCCGGCCGCGTCGATCCGGTTCGCGGCGGCTTGCGCGACGCTCGTGACCGCGGTGCTCGAGATCTTGCCCTCCCTGCCCGTGAAGATGAACTCCGCAAGTTGGCCGCTGGACAGGAACACCTGGCCGCTGCTGAAGGAGCCCGGGGTGACGCTTCCCTGCGCGTTGTCGTGGATGGCACTCAGGTCGAGTGCGGTCGTTCCGGACGCCGTCAGGGTGGCGGCGTTCTCGAAGTCCGCGAAGAAGCTCGCTTCGTTCGCCACCGGGAACCACTCGATCTCCTGGTCGAGCGCATCGAACTGACCCGCCGGAAGCATGAACACGCTGAAGTCGGAGATCGCGTTCGGGTCGGTGACGTAACCCTTGCTGATGGTCGCCTTCCCGACGAGGTCGGTTTTCCGGAGCGCCAGCGCCGAGAGATCCGGCCCCCCCGGCGGCGGTCCGGCCTTCTGCCGCAGCAGCTTCACCGGCTTTGCGTGCAGGTGCCCCTTGCGCCATTGCCGGAAGCGAGCATCGAGCTGCGCGGCGAGCGTCGGCGCAAGCCCCTCCGCCAGGGCGGGGTCGCCGGCCGTGACGATGACGTCCAGGATGAAGCGGCCGTCGGCGACCTGCTCGTCGATTCCCGAAACGGGAGCGATGTTCGCCGCGCTGTAGCTCGTGAGGTAGGCGAAGTGGCTCGTCTTGGGAGCCGGAGCCGGCAGCACGACAGGGGTGCTCGTGACCGTGAAGTTGAGACTGTTGAGGTCGCTGAGCGCGGCGTCGTTCTTCCGCCAGAAGGCGAGTGCCCGCCTGGCGTCGGCGGACGACTTGTACTGCTCGATGCTCGTGCGCACGTCGGTGATGCCCGCGGCGCCCGTGAAGGCGTTGCCGTACTCGAGCCCGTAGCCGCTGACGCGGCCGAGCTTCTTGAAGGTCTTCGGCGTCGCGGAGGCCGTGTGGGCTGCGGCGTTGGCGTTCGAGACCCGACCCGAGTCGTACGAGAGCGAGAACGTCGCGGCCGCCGAGCCGAGCGCGGACTTCGGCAGCGGCACGAGCGCCAGGTTCAGGCGATGCGGGCGACTCGCCGACGCCGCCGGAACGACAAGCACCGCAGCGGCAAGCGCTGCAACGAGCAGACCTCTTTTCACGAAGCTCCTAGTGGCCGTTGATGGAGAAGTGCATGTAGTCCTTCGTCGAGCCGGTCCACGAACCTCCCCAGCCCCAGCCGATCGAGGCGAACGCCCGCCGCACGGCCGGCGTCACCATCCCCGGCCGGTGCCACGACCGGTTCCGGTACGAGCGCGCCGTCTTGTCGCGCGTCATCCCGCAGCCGACGTAGGGGTTCTCGCGCGGGTCGAGGTCGACCGCCTCGCCGAAGGCGTGCATCGACCAGTTGTGCGTCGTGCTCGACTTGCTGCACGGCGACGCGGCTGCATCGCGGCACTCGAAGGAGGCGGTCACGTCCCCGCTCCGGTCCGGGTGCGGGCCGTAGGTGGACGCGAAGGCCCCGTCCCGGATCGGGAAGTGCAGCCGGTAGAGCTTCCCGAAGACCTTGGCGAGCGGGTGCGCGACGGCCATGTTGACCACGATCTGGCCGAGGTGCGTCTGCTTGTCGAAGCCGTAGTAGCGGTAGGTCAGGACTCGCAGCTCCGACATCCAGACCGGGCAGCCCTTGTGCCACTCGCCGGCCGCCTTGACGGCGTGCCGCTGGGCAACCGTGAGTCGGGCCACGCCGGTGCGCTGCGGTGTGGCAGCGTGCGTCGTCGCGGCGGTGACCGAGACCACGGCGGCGATAGCGAGGGCGGCGATGCTCTTCATCCGCGGCCCATGGTGCCAGCGATCCGGCCGGGTCGCACCCCGCAGTGAAAAGGTGGTCGGCCCAGGCCGCAGCGCAGGGCCGACCACGTCCTCCGGGCGAGAGGGCGAAACCCCCAGGCGCGCCCTCTCGCTCCCCCTCGGAGGCTAGAATGCAGCGCGTGGTTTTACCACCTCTTTGCACTTTTCTAACCTCTTTGTCCGACTGACTATTCAGTCAACAATTCGTAGCGGAATTGACTGACTGTTCAATCGAGCGGAGGCGCGTTCAGGCGGCGGCGCCTGCGGCGGTCTTCTCCACCACCGCAGCGTTACGTGACTGCTTCGCCTTCTTGACCAGCCGACTCGCCGCCTCGAGGGCGTCCTGGGCGGGGCGTGCCTCGTCGAGCACCACCGCGCCGACGGAGCCGGTGACCGTGCGAGGCCGCCCGTCGATCGCGAACGGCCGGGTGGCCAGCAGCAAACGGAGACGCTCGGCGAAATCGGCGAGCTCGGCGCGGTCGACGTGCGGGGCGAGCACCACGAACTCCTCCCCACCCCAGCGGAAAACGAGGTCGCTCGCGCGCAGCTCGCTGCGCAGCCGCTGGTGGACGTCGACGAGCAGCCGATCGCCAGCCGAGTAGCCGTAGGTGTCGTTGACCGTCTTGAAGCGGTCGAGGTCGAGGAAGCAGATCGCAGCGGTTCGCCCTCCACGTTTGATCCGGGCCTGCTCGGAGGTGAGCGCCTCCGCGAGCGCATAGCGATTCGGCGCGCTGGTCAGGGCATCGACGCGCGAGCGCGAACGTTCCGCCTCGAGAGTCCGCTCGAGGCGGCGCCGTAGCCGGTTCGCCCAGGCAGCTGCGAGCAGCAGGCCGGCCGCGAACGCCAGCGCCAGTCCCGGCGCCGTCGGGAAGATGTAGATGAAGACGACGAGCAGCGGCGCCGGCACGAACCAGCTGACCGCGATCGCGCGCCACGCCGCTCGCAGCTCGCGGCGCAACCTGCCGCCGCGGCCCAGCGCGAGCAGGACGAGCCTCGCATCCAGCGCGAACCCCATAGCCGACCCGACGACTGCGGCCACCACAGCACCCGACACCCCGGACTGTGTGAGGTGTCGTCCGACGACACCGACAGCGAGCCCTTGCAGCGCCCCAGCCACCGCGCGCACCACGCGCATCCGCCGGGCGTCGTTCGTCGTGAAGACCTCGGTCGCAGCTCCCGCGCATGCCCCGACCAGCGGACCGCCGACGAGAGCCGCCGCGACGAGGAACGGCCCCGCCAGGGAAACCCTCGTCCTCCGGCCGACGACGAGATTGAGCCGCTCGGCGAGCGCCGTCAGCAGAACGAGGACGACCGCGGCCGGAATGCCGATCTCGAGCCCGACGGCAGACATGAACGCATTGAACAGCCGCCGTCGGACGCGGAGAACCGCAACGGAGGGCGGCCCCACACGCTCAATACGATCCCCTCATGGCCCAGGGCGTTGTCATCCGCCGCGAGCGCGCGGCGGATCGGCCGGCGATCGCCGAGGTGGTGCGCGCGGCCTTCGTCCGGCATCCCGACGAGGTGGCGCTGTTCGTCGAGCGCATCCGGGCTTCGGACGAGTACATCCCGGAGCTCGCTCTCGTCGCCGAGGACTCCTCGGGCGTGATCGCTCACGTGATGCTGAGCTGGGTCGGCGTGGAGGGCGGCTCACGGCCGAGGATCCTCAACCTCACGCCGATGTCGGTGCGGCCCGACCGCCAGCGCGTGGGTGTGGGGACGCGCCTGATCCGGGACGCGCTGGGCCGCGTCGAGGAAGCAGGCGAGCCCGCCGTCTTCGTCGAGGGCATCCCCGGCTACTACCCGCGCTTCGGCTTCGAGCCGGCGATCCCGCTCGGCTTCGTCTCCCCAGATCCGGACATCCCCGACGAGGCCTACATGGTCAAGAGGCTCCCAGGGTTCAGCCCCGAGCTCGCCGGCCGGATCGTCTATCCGGCCTTCTTCGACGTGCTCAGGCCGCCGGGCTAATAGGCGGCGCTTCGCTGCCGGTACATCTTCTGCGCCGCGCGGCTCGAGTACGAGAGCAGATCGAGGAACACGCCGAGGCCGACGGCGATCCAGTTCGCGCCGTGCACCCCGCCCGCGCTCCAGACGATCGTGTACATGAGCGTCGTCCACGGCGCGAAGATCAGCCCGAGGAGCGGCCACCACCAGTGCGCGAAGGCGTGCTGGATTCGGTGCCCGAAGATCCACTCGAGGGCGAGCGCAAACCGTGGCCCGAACGCGAACAGCGCGAGCAGGAGGCAACACATGCGGCAATTGTCGCCTGCGGGCCGGATGACGGTCTGTCCGGCGTGCGTGGCAGCGTGTTGCGATGACCGAAACCTCCTTCGATCAAGTCATCACCGAGCATCTGACGCTCTCCGAGCGGAACAAGCGCCTCGAACAGACGATGCCGCTCGACGGCTACCGGGACGGTCCTGCTCCGCAGGTCGAACCGGCCGCAGAGGACGAGCTGCCGACCGAGGTGAACGCGGCACCGCGCGAAGATCCGCCCTCCTGGTGGGAGACGAAGGACGGCGAATGCCCACCGCCGCCCCTCGACTTCGACTGGGACCGCTAGCCGGCGTCAGTCTTCGCGGACGAAGCCCAGCTCGTTCCCGTCCGGATCCCGCACGGTGAACTTTCGGGTGCCGTACGGCGTGTCGAAGAGCGGCTCGACGACCTCGGCGCGGTCGCGCAGCTTCTCCCACCAAGCGTCGACGTCGCGGACGCTGAAGTTGAACCGCCCCGCGGACGGCACGGGATCCAGCTGCGCGATCGCGAACTGCGCCGCGCCAGTCTGGAAGTGAGCGTACGTCGGCGCGTCCGGCGGCCAATGGTTCTGCGCGGGCAGTTCGAGGATCGACTCGTACCAGGCGACGGCGCGGTTGAAGTCGCTCACGTTGACCCTCACATGTTCGAGCCGCGGCGGATCCACGGCGCCGACCTTAGCGCGATCCGGGTGCTACCCCGCGGATCGCGCTCTGGCAGGCAAGACAAGCCTGGGCGGACTTCAGGGAGGCGGGCACCGGCGCGGCGCCCGCCTCCTCAGTCTTCGCTATTTGACCTGCGTGTCGCAGTAGGTCGGCGCGTCCGGGAAGACGCTGACTGCCGGACAGTCCTGCGTCTGCGCGAACTGCTCGACGCCGCCGAGGTCGTCGTTCCCGGGGTAGTCGATGCCGTAGTTGAAGGCCTGCCCGTCCCACGTGAAGTGCGGGTAGATGCAGCCCTCTCCGCCGTACGCGGTGCAGCCGGTGGGCCCGACGAACGAGTCGCCGAGCACTTCGGCCTTGCCGCCGGTGTCGGAGACGACGTCCCAGCTCTGCGGATGCGACCCGTCGCCGAAGGTCACGTTGAAGATGCGAAGCGGCTGGAGACCGGCCCAGTCCTCCTGGTGGAACGAGCCGCAGCGCGGCTGCCCCGGAACGCAGAACTTGTCGGGCTGCGGGCCGTACATGTCCTGGTGCCCGATCTCGTAGACGAAGGACATCGGGGTGTCGTAGACCCCGCCCCAGTCGAGCGCGTTGCCGACCTCGTTCTTGTCGAACGCCGGCGTCAAGGGGCCGTCGCCCGGGCTGACGAGGACGAGGATGCTCGATGTCTGTCCGGTCGTCTCGTCCGTGGCCTGCTCGCGATACGCGGCGGTCATCGACGGCGCCCAGATGTGGACGTCGACGATGTCACGCGCGTGCATCACGAACGGCCCGGTTCCGCTCGCGTTCATCAGCATGCCGTTGAACGCCGCCGGCTCGAGGATCTTCTTGTTGCTCTGCTCGAGCGTCCAGACGGGCGAGCAGACGGTGTAGACGCCGGGCGTCTGCTTGACCTTGAAGCCGCCGTTGGACGTGCACTGGCTGGCGAGCGAGTCGGGATAGAACTGCATCTCGAGGAACCCCTCGCCGCCAAGCTTGGACGGGTTCGAGTCCTTGACGGTCCCCCCGAACCAAAGCGTCGGACCGACGCTCGTGACGGGGAACGTCCCGTCCTCCGGCAGCGCGATCTGCCACGTGACGTTACGGGCGGAGCCGGGTGCGGACGAGACGGGGTCGAGCTCCGGCTCGTCGTGCCCCGTGCAGCCGGGCGTGTAGTAGTCGCTCCAGTCGCTGTCCTCGGC
>DATFSG010000081.1:0-8830 GCA_035262765.1 Gaiellaceae bacterium
TCGGTGTAGAGAGCAGCGAGCACGCGCGAGGTGACGAAGCCGCTGCGCTCGATCGAGTGCGTGCCGTCCTGCAGCACCTCGGGCTCGACGATCGGGACGATCCCCGCCTCCTGGCAGAGCGCCGCGTAGCGGGCGAGGGCATGCGCGTTCGTCCAGATGCAGTACTCGCTCGGCAAGGTGTCCGAGATCGAGTAGGTCGCGCGCCACTTCGCGAAGCGGGCGCCGAGCCCGTAGTACTCCTCGAGCCGCTGCCGCAGCCCGTCGAGCCCTTCCGTCACGGTCTCGCCCTCGGCGTGCGCGAGCGGCTTCGCGCCCTCGTCGACCTTGATCCCGGGAACGATCCCCTTCGAGGCGAGAAGCTCGGGGAACGGCGTCCCGTCGTCGGCCTTCTGGCGGATCGTCTCGTCGTAGAGGATGACGCCGCTGATGTACTCCTCGGCGCCCGGCGTCGTGAAGAGGAGGTTGCGGTACGCGCGCCGGCTCTCCTCGGTCGACTCGACGCCGATGGTGTCGAAGCGCTTCTTGATCGTGCCGGTGCTCTCGTCGGCGGCGAGGATGCCCTTCCCCTCGGCGACGAGCGCTGCGGCGGTCTCGTGCAGCTCGGTGCTCGGCATGGAATCTCCCTGTCTCGCTTGCTGTCTCGGGAGTTCCATTATTGCGGGGCTACAATCGCCGCAGCCGCGGGAGTAGCTCAGTTGGTAGAGCATTGGCTTCCCAAGCCAAGGGTCGCGGGTTCGAGTCCCGTCTCCCGCTTTCACGATTTGCAGAGCGTAATTGGCGCGCCGCGCCGCTCTGTGACACGCTCTGGTTCCCCCAACACCAAAAGGAGACAGCAGTGCTAGCTGCCTATTCGTTCGGCGACGTGATGTGGTCGATGTTCGTGTTCTTCGCGTGGATTCTGTTCTTCTGGATGCTCTTCATCGTCTTCGGCGATCTGTTCAGCCGGCACGACATCTCCGGCTGGGCCAAGGCGGGCTGGACGCTGTTCGTGATCATCCTCCCGTTCCTCGGCATCTTCATCTACCTGATCGCCGAGGGTAAGGGCATGGGCGAGCGGGCTCAGGCGAGGGCGCAGGCGCAGCAGGCGCAGGTGGACGACTACGTCCGCTCGGTCGCCTCGTCCGGCTCCGCTACCGACGAGATCGCCAGAGGCAAGGAGCTCTTCGACTCCGGCGCGATCTCGCAGGCCGAGTACGACCAGCTCAAGGCGAAAGCGCTCGCCTCGTAGCTCTGGCGCGGGTGGCGGCGGCTCGACCGCCGCCACCTGGCCTCCCGTCGCCGGTTAGGAATCCGCCGCTGCCGGGGATCACCTGGTCATGAACGCACCGGTAGCTCTGGACTCGCTGGCCCTGCTGTTCGCCGACCAGCCGGTCGTGCATGCCGGACCTCGCGCGACGTCGGAACGTTCCTGAGCGAGGACGAGCTCCACTCGCTGGAAGTCGTTGATCGTCGGATCGATCGGGCCCGCGAGGTAGGCGGTCGAGACGCCGGCCCCGGTGATGCCGCTCGCGAACGCGGCCGGCGCGTTGATCACGCCGAGTGCTTCAGGGTCGCTCTCTGGGTTGGCCGCGGTGCCGCAGATGCTCGGGTCCGCCACGGTCTCCGAGCTCGACTGCACGACGTTAGGTGAGAGCAGATCCGATGCCCTGAGATTCTCGGGAGCCGGCACCGGAAGGACCGAATCCGGGATAACCGCCTTGCCCGCGTTCTTCCCCTGTCCGATTTCCCGGACGACCCCCCGGTTCCGGGCGACCCTAACTAAGGGCTGAGATGGTCAGGCAAGCGATGTACCTGCGGGAAACCGGCGCCAGCTTGGCCGCGCACCCGCAGTCGTACGCGAGGCTAGGAGTCGTCTCGGCGGACCGGGTCGCGCTGGGGCTCGTCGTCGAGGTACAGCATGCGGAACACATCCGCAGCCATCAACACGAGCACGAGCACGGCAACGATGTCGACCAGCATGGCCTAGTCATACCCCTGAGCGCCTGTTTCGACGCCAGCCCTTCGGCCGGGATGGGCGGGACGATCAGCCGCCGCCGCAGGCGCCCGTGGGGTTGATCCCCACGCCGTAGGCGATGCCGGCGAGCACGAGAGCGAGGATCGACACGATCCCGCCGGCGAGCCCGATCTTGGCGAGTCGGATCCCGAGGCGTGTCGGCCACAAGTCCCACGACCGGAGAACCCGGCGCGAGACGACGATTGCACCGACCGTCGCCACCGCCCAGGCGATCACCAGCGTGTCCGTTGTCGGGCCCCAGTGATGGGCCCACACGAACGAGGCACCGAGGAGCGCCACGGAGAGGACACCGAGGCCAGCCGCGACTGCGCTCTGCCTCGGCGTGACCTGCGTCTCGGCTGGCGCCAGAGCATCGATTTCCGAAGCTTACGCAGTCGGCCAGACGCCTGCCAGCTTGCGACGCGTCTCGAGCAGATGCTCGGGGATGACCTTGACGTCGGCCAGCACCGGCATGAAGTTCGTGTCGCCGTTCCAGCGCGGCACGACGTGGAGGTGGCCGTGGTCGACGATGCCCGCGCCAGCCACGCGGCCGAGATTCCAACCGACGTTGAACCCGTCCGGCGCGAAGACGGCCCGCAGCGCCTCGATCGACTCCGTCGCGAGCCGGTGCGTCTCGAGCGCCTCCGCGTCCTCGAGGTCGTCGAACGCCGAGCCATGCCGGTACGGCGCGACCATCAGGTGCCCTGAGGCGTAGGGGAACTTGTTGAGCAGGACGAAGGCGAGCTCGCCGCGGTGGACCACTAGCTCCGGCTCGTCCTCCGGCAGGCCTGCGGCGCGGCAGAAGACGCACTCGTCGCCCTCGTCCGCGTGCTGGACGTACTCGAGCCGCCACGGGGCCCAGAGCTGCTTCACGCAGCGGAGGCTACAAAGCGTGCGGCCGGGTCGCCTTGTAACATCGCGAACATGACCAACTGGCTGAAGCGCCTCTTCGGCGGCGGCGACGACTCCGACTCTGCGGCGGCGAGTGCGCCTGCGGAACCGGCCGCGCCCCCCGAGCCCGTGGTGACACCTTCCGAGCCGGCCGCCGATCCGGGCGCCGCCGCGGAGGAAGAGCCGGCGGGCGACGAGCCTGCCTGACCGATTTCCTGCTGGAGCTAGAGCCAGCGCTTCCAGCGGAAGAAGGCGAGCATGCCTGCGATGGCGACCGCCATCAGGCCCAGACTCGCCCAGAAAGCGTCCCAGGACCCGAAGCCCGGGAAGTGGACGTTCATCCCGAAAAAGCCGGTCAGGACGCTCAGCGGCAGCATCACGACGCTGAAGATCGTGAGCACGTAGAGGATGTCGTTCTGCTTGTGCGAGATCAGCGACTCGTTCGTGTCCTCAAGCGCCTCCACGACTTCCTTGTAGTTGTCGAGCAGGTCCCAGATGCGTTCGCTCGCGTCGACGAGGTCGTCGAAGTAGAGCTCGAGGTCCTGGGGTAGGAACCGCTCGATCTGCCGCTCGAGCTGCCGCAGCGTCGGCCGCTGCGGCTTGATGATCTTGCGGTAGGAGATGATCTCCTGCTTCACCTTGTGGATGTCGGTGACGAGATCGCGCGCCGACTCGTCCTCGCCGATCGACTCGTCGATCTGCTCGAGCTTGAAGCCGATCTTGTCGAGGATCGGGAAGCAGTAGTCGTAGAGGTCGTCGAGCACCTCGTAGAACAGGCGGCCCGAGCCGCGCGAGAGGAGTTGCTCACGGAACTCCTCGCTCTCTTCCGCCCGCCGGAAGAGGAGGCTGACCGGCCGCAGCTCGACGGCCGGCAGCGTGACGAGGTAATCCGGCCCGACGAAAGCATCGAGCTCGCCCGCGTTCAGGCGGCCTACCGTCGCGTCGTAGACCGGGAAGTGGAGGACGTTGAAAAGGTAGCCGCCGCTGCCGTCGTCGTCACCGGCGTAGAGATCGACCTTCGGCCGCTGGCGGCGGGAGAGGACGTCCTCGACGTCCAGCGGATGCCAGCCGAACCGGTTGGCGAGCAGCTGTGCCTCTCCGGAGGTCGGCGCGAGGAGGTGGACCCAGGTGACTCCGCCCGCGCGAAGCTCAGCAGGCCCCGGGCGTGCCTCGACGACCGGAGTCCCGGGCGCAGCGCGGCGCGAACGGATGCGCGGCAGGCTGGGCATTGGTACTGAGGGGGTCTGCGGTCGCTGGCATGGCCGGGGAATGCTACCCGTTGGCCGGAACGACAACCACTGGAGTCTCTCCGCGAGGCGTCCGGCGCACCTGTTCGGGCAATCGCCGCTCGAGCCCGAGGGCCGCGGCCGCACAGGCGACGTTCACTCCCGCTGCGATCGGCCAGAGCAGGAGCGGGCGGTGCTGGAGCATGAAGCCGCCGGCCGCCGGGCCGATGATCCAGCCGATCTGCCACGAGATGCTCGAGGCGGCGAGGTAGCGGCCGACGAGCTGCGGCGGGGCGAGATCGACGCTGAGCGGGGCCTGAATCGCCCCGTGCAGGCACTCGCCCACGGCGAAGACGAGCATCGCGCCGGCGAGGATCGCGAAGGCCGCGGTCGCCCGCGTCCACGAGCCGGCCGCCCAGACGGCGAGGAACGACGCCGCCCAGAGCAGTCCCATCAGCGCGAGCCCGCGCATCCGGCTCCGGCCCTCGACGAGCTTGACCACGGGCAGCTGGAAGAGGACGACCCCGATGGCGTCGAGTGCGAACACGATCCCGACCTCCTTCTCGCTGAGTCCCGCCACGTTCTTCCCGAACGCCGGCAGCAGCTCGACCGCGAGCGAGATCGCGGCCGTCATGAATGCGGCGTTGAGGAGGGTGAACTTCGTGAAGACGCGGTCGCGCAGGACCGCGCGCCAGCTACCGCCGAGCCGGCCCTCGTGCAGGGCGGGCGCGCGGACCCGCGTCAGGACGAGCATGTAGCCGACGAACGTCACGCAGTTGATCGCGAAGAGGATCGTGAACGAGTCCGGGTTTCCCACCGAGGCGATGACCCCGCCGACGAGGCCGCCGAGCGCGACGCCGACGTTCATCGAGAGCCGCTGCAGCGCGTACGCAGGTGCGCGGCGCCTCTCGGGCGTGAGGGCGGCGAGGAGCGCGGACTGCGAGGGCCAGAACGAGCCGCTGCCGATCCCCCAGAGCGTGTAGATCGCGAACGCCTCCCAGGCCGTCCGGATCAGCGGCATCAGCGCGAAGGCGACCGTCATCACGGCGAGCGCGCCGAGCAGCACGCGCTTCGGGCCGATCCGGTCGGAGAGCGTGCCGCCGAGGAAGCCGCTCGCGAGCGCCGCCGCCGACTGCACTGCGGCTGCGCTGCCGGCGAGGCCGAACGGGATCCCGCGCACGTTGTGCAGGTAGATGAGCAGGAACGGGAGCACGACGCCGTTCCCGAACGCGTTGACGAGCGCCCCGAGCTCGAGCACGTAGACCACCCGTGGCAGGCGGGGGTCGAGCGAACGGAAGTAGGCCGCGACCGGGCGCACGAATTCCTTTTTACAACCGCCGCTCGAACCAACATGATGTAGGGGATGGGGAGCTTCGTCCTGCGGCGGCTCGCGTTCGGCATCGTGGCCATGTTCGTGGCGCTGTCCGGCAGCTTCTTTTTCTTCGCTTCGAAGTTCCTGCCGCTGAGCGAGATGCCGGTCGTGCACGACTACTGGGTGTGGCTCCGCGGGATCCCGAGCGGCCGGAGCTTCGAGACCGGCCTGCTCAGCGGCGGCTTGCTGGCGACCGTGGGAAGCGCCTTCGGGCGGACGATGCTCCTGGTCGCCCTGACGCTCGTCATCGTCGTCGTGATCGCGATTCCGGTGGGCTGTCTCTGCGCCGCGATGCGCGGCTCGGTCGTCGACTACACGTTGCGCATCGGCACTTACATCGCCTGGGCCGTGCCGGTCTTCATCGTCGCGATCCTGTTCCAGGAGGGGTTCGGCCGGATCGCGGGCGGCTGGGGGACGGGCTGGTTCCCGTCGCTCGGCTGGGCAGGCCAGTGCCCGAACGGGCAGGGGATCGACCCGCACAACTTCCAGTGTCCCGCCGCGGGCCACGGGCTGACCCACGTCGCCGAGGTGATCTACCACCTGATGCTCCCGGCGCTCGCCCTCGCGCTCGGCTTCATCGGCTTGAACGCCCGCTATCTGCGCAACTCCGTGATCGACGCCCTCGATGCCCCGTACGTCACGGTCGCACGCGCCAAGGGGCTCCCGGAACGCACCGTGGTCCTGCGTCATGCGCTGCGGAACGCGTTCGTCGCCTTCGTGCCCGCGATCGTGTCCGATCTCGGCCTCCTCTTCGGCGCGGCGCTCGCGGTCGACTGGATCTTCCAGCTCGGCGGCCTCGGAACGCTCTTCATCGGCCTGCTCCAGCTGAACGCCGACGCGAACGTGCCCGTCGACACCTACGAGCTACAGCTGATGCTGCTGATCGCCGCCTGCGTGATGCTCGCCGCTTCCATGTTCGGCGAGATCCTGCTCGCCCTGCTCGACCCGCGAGTGAGGCCCGAGTAGATGTCAGGACTTCAGCAGACTGCCTCGGCCCCGGCGCGCGTAGAACGGCGCCACGTGTTCTCGCCGACCTGGCGCCGACTCGCACGGCAACCGGTCGCCATGGTCTCCGGCGGCATCCTCCTGGCGCTCTTCGTCGTCGGCGCGTTGGCGCCGCACTTCGTGTCGAAGCCACTCGTCCACCTCTCGAACGAGTGGATCAACCACCCGCCGACCTTCACCCACTGGAATCTCTTCGGCACCGACTCCATCGGCGAGAACCTGCTCGTGCGCACGCTCTACGGGCTGCACAACAGCGAGACAACGGCTCTCGCAGCGACCGCGATCGCGACCATCGTCGGCATCGCGCTCGGCAGCATCGCGGGCTACCGCGGGGGCTGGCTCGACGTGGTGATCATGCGTATCGCCGACCTGCTCGGAGTCTTCCCGCTGATCGTGGTCTTCCTCGCCGTCTACACGTACTTCACGCCGGTCACGGTCGGGAAGGCGACCCTGGCGCTCTCCGTCTTCCTCTGGATCCCGGTGGCGCGCGTCGTGCGAGCCGAGATCGCCTCGATCCGCGAGCGCGAGTTCGTGCAGGCGGCGCTGTCCCTCGGAGCCTCGGATCGCCGGATCTTCCTCCGCCACCTGCTGCCGACTGCGAGCGGCACGATCGTCATCGCCGCCACGACGCTGCTCGCGCAGGTGTTCGTGCTCGAAGCGATGCTCGACTTCTTCGGCCTCGGCGTCTCCACCGCGACGGAGAACACGCTCGGGAACCTGATCGGCGAGGGCCAGCGAAACGTGTTCGCGCTGGGCGAGGGCTGGTGGGCATGGCTCCCCACGGCCTGCGTGCTGCTCGTGATCCTCGTCTGCGCGAACCTCTTCGGCGACGGCGTCGCCGAGGCGATGCGCCCGCCCAAGCACCGCAGCTAGGAGGCAGGTGGGCGGCGAGCTCTGCCCCCGTCGAGGACCCCGTTCACCGCCCTCCGCCACAGTGCCGCCCGCGCCGGCCCGGCCGTTTAACGCACCTGGGCCAAGTTGGCGGCGGCGAAAGGGGCGGAGTTCTCGGCGCCCCTCCCAGGCGTTCCAGCCAGAGAACGTCGCCCCGCAGAGAAGGTGCCTGCCGACCTTCGCCCGCCGCGCGGCACGTTTGGGTCAATCGGCAGCGGCCCACGCGATAGCCTGCGGCCGGTGCGCGAGCGTCCCGATCGGGTCCAGGTCGCAACCCGGTACGGAGTCGACGAGATCCCGTGGGAAGCGCGCAAAGCGATCCTTCACGAGCTCCACGGTTTCGAAGAGACCGGCGGAGGTGCCATCAGGGCCTTCGAAGTGGCCGGAGCCACGCGGCCTGTCGAGCTCGACCGTCAAGGAAGAGCCGCGGTCGTCGACGCGATCAACCTTCTCGCGAAGCGCGCCGCAGGCGGCTTCGACGACCTGGACCCGCAAGTCCTACAGCTTCTTCACGACCTCAACGTCGAGCTTGACGCCGACGACTAGCGCTCGAGCTCGGCCTCGCCGGTGATGCGCCAGGCAGGAATCGAACCTGCGACCTCGCGCTCCGGAGGCGCGCGCTCTATCCCCTGAGCTACTGGCGCCGGGGAAGGCCAGTCTACCGGCGGTCGGGCGTTGGTACGTTCCGGCCGTGGACGTGTCCGCGCGGATCGTCACGCTCGACCTGGCCGAGACGTTCGTCATCTCGCGCAGCGCGCGCGACAGCGAGGAGGCCGTCGTGCTCGAGCTGCGGCACTCGGGCGTGTCCGGCTTCGGCGAGGCGCAGCCGGTCGACCGCTACGACGAGTCGGCCTCGTCGGCGCTGGCCTATCTCGAGGAGCACGCCGAGCTGCTGGGCGACGATCCGTTCGCGCTCGAGGAGGTGCTGGAGCGCCTACCCGCCCGCGAGTTCGCGGCGCGCGCTGCGGTCGATGCGGCGCTCCACGACCTGCAGGGCAAGCTGCTCGGTCAGCCTGTCTGGCGGCTGCTGGGGCTGCGCCGGGCCGGACCGCCGACGAGCTGGACTGTCTGGCTCGGCGACCCCGACGACATGGCGCGCCGCGCCGAGAACGCGCTCGGCCGCTTCTGGCGCCTCAAGCTCAAGCTCGGCGGACGCGACGGCCTCGACGTCGAGCGCGTTCGCGCGGTTCGCGGAGTCGCCGGCGACCTGCCGCTCCAGGTCGACGTCAACGAGGCGTGGACGCTGGACGAGGCGCTCGAGTCGCTCCCGGCGCTCGCCGAGCTGGGCCTTGAGTACTGCGAGCAGCCGCTGCACGCCGGCGATCCGGGCGGTCCCGAGCTGAAGGAGCGCTCGCCCGTACCGATCTACGTCGACGAGGACTGCCATACGCTCGCGGACGTCGCGGCGTGTGCCGACCGCGCCCACGGGATCAACGTCAAGCTCGCGAAGTC
>DATFSG010000082.1:0-3325 GCA_035262765.1 Gaiellaceae bacterium
GCCCGCTCGATCGCGTCGCGCGTGATCTCGTGGAAGACCATCCGCCGCGCGGGCACCTTCGGCTTCAGCACCTCGAGCAGGTGCCAGGCGATCGCCTCGCCCTCGCGATCCTCGTCCGTCGCGAGCAGGAGCTCGTCTGCGCCGGCCAGCTGCTTCTTGAGCTGCGCGACCGTCTTCTTCTTGTCCGGGTCGACGACGTAGAGCGGCTCGAACCCATGCTCGACGTCGACGCCGAGACGCGCCCACGACTCCCCCTTGTACTGCTCGGGGATCTCGGCGGCGCTGTCGGGCAGGTCGCGGATGTGACCGACGGAGGACTCGACGACGAAGTCGGGCCCGAGGTAGCCGGCGATCGTCCGCGCCTTGGCAGGGGACTCGACGATGACCAAGCGCTTCGGCATCGGCGGGTCACGATAGCCAGCGCTCCGGAACGTGATACTCAGGGGCATGCGTCCGCCGCTCCTCTACAACGTCGTCGCGGCCTGCAGCTGGCCGATCCTGCGCGGGCTGTACCGGCTGCGCGCGCACGGGACGGAGAACGTCCCGCAGAGCGGCGGGTTCGTCCTCGCCTGCAATCACCTCTCGAACTTCGACCCCTGGCCGCTCGGAATGCCGCTCTGGCCCAAGCACTGGCTCCGCTTCATGGCCAAGGCGGAGCTCTACTGGTGGCCTGCGACGTACGTGCTCAATGCGGCCGGCGCCTTTCCGGTGCATCGCGAGCGCGCCGACGTCGAGGCCGTCCACACGGCGGTTCGGCTCGCGCAGGAGGGCAACGTTGTCGTGATGTTCCCCGAGGGGACGCGGCGCAAGAAGGGGCTGGTCAAGAAGCACCAGGCACGCGCCCGGTCCGGCGCGGCGCGGATCGCCTTGGACGCGGGAGTGCCGCTCGTTCCCGCGGCCGTCGCCGGCACCGACAAGCTGCTCACGCTCGGCCCGCTGCGGATCGCCTACGGCGCACCGATCGAGATGGACGACCTGCGTGCGAGCGGCGACCTGCGCGGCGCGTCGCAGGAGGCGACCGAGCGGTTGATGGAGCAGATCGCGGAGCTGGAGGCCTCGCTGTGAGCGTGCTGCTCGCGGTCGACGGCGACTCCTTCGCGCATCGCGCCTACCACGCGCTGCCCAAGTCGATCCGGCTCAACGCGGTCGTCGGCTTCACGAACATGCTCGTCCGGCTCTGGCAGGCCGAGCAGCCGGACGCCGTCCTCGTCGCCTGGGACACGCTCTCGGTGCCGACGTACCGGCACGAGGCCTTCGAGCCGTACCAGTCGGGGAGGGTGTTCGAGGACTCGATCGTCGAGCAGCTCGAGATCCTGCCGGAGGTCGTGAGCGCCTTCGGCTTCCTCGTCGCGAAGGCGCCCGGCTACGAGGCGGACGACTTCCTGGCGGCGGGGGCAAAGGAGTGGCCCGGCGACGTGCTCGTCGCGACCTCCGACCGCGACGCGTTCCAACTCGCCAGCAGACGGGTGACGATCCTCCAGCCAACCCGCGGCGTCAGCGAGCTCGCGCGGATCGGGCCCGCCGAGGTGCGCGAGCGCTACGGCGTCGACCCGGAACAGGTGCCGGATCTGATTGCGCTGCGCGGCGACCCGTCCGACAAGCTGCCCGGAGCGCGCGGGATCGGGCCGAAGAAGGCGGCCGATCTGCTCGCGCTGTACGGCTCGCTCGAGGCAGCGCTGGCCGACGGCCGCTTTGCCGCGGAGGCGGAGGACTTGAGGCTCTTCCGGCGAATCGCCACGATGGACGCCTCCGCCCCCCTTCCTCCCCTCGCAGCAACATCCCCGGCGTGGGCGGAGGCGTCTTCCTTCCTCGATCGGCTCGGGCTCGGGAACGTCGCTGCCCGCGTGGGCGAGCAATCGACGTCCTGACGCATCCCGCGTTCGCGCGGCTGCACCCGACCGGCGGGCACCCGGAGCGACCCGAGCGGCTCACGGTGCTACTCGCCCACCAGCACATCTGGAGCGAGGGCCGGTCCGCGACGGTGGATGAGCTGCTGACGTGCCATACGCCCGAGCACGTGGAGCTGATCCGCGGCGTCGAGGACGGGCTCTGGCTCGACGGCGACACCGTCTGCACCGCGACCACCTTCGAGGCCGCTGCGCTCGCGGCGGGAACGGCGATCGAAGCGGCGCTGCGCGGCGGGTTCGCGCTCGTCCGGCCGCCCGGCCACCACGCCCTCCCCGGGCGCGCGATGGGTTTCTGCGTGTTCAACAACGTGGCGATCGCCGCGCGCGCGGCGCAGGAGCGGCTCGGGATCGAGCGGGTCGCGATCGTCGACTTCGACGTGCACCACGGCAACGGCACCGAGGCGATCTTCCGGAACGACGACAGCGTCCTCTTCGTCTCGCTACATCAGTGGCCGTTTTATCCGGGCAGCGGCGGGCCTGACGACCAGGCCGAGACGACGCTCAACGTTCCGCTGCGGGCCGGCTCCGGGGACGAGGACTATCTCGAGGCGTTCGCGGAGATCGTCGAGCCCGCCGTCGCGCGGTTCGAGCCCGAGCTCGTGCTCGTCTCGGCGGGCTTCGACGCGCACGTCTCGGACCCGCTCTCGGACATGCGCGTGACCGAGGACGGCTTCCGGGAGCTCGCACTGCGCTGCCGCGCGCTGTCCGAGCGGGTCGCCGCTGTCCTCGAAGGCGGCTACGACCTCGAGACGCTGCCGGATCTCGTCGACGCGGCGCTGACCGGATTCAGCTCTTAGGCGCGCGCGAGCGCGAGCTGCTCGAGCGCCTCGCGGCGCGACGAGACGCCGAGCTTCCGGAGGAGGCTCTTGACGTGCGAGCGGACTGTGTGCTCCGAGATGAAGAGCCGCTGCGCGATCTCGTCCGTGCCGTGGTGCTCGTCGAGTAGGAGCAGCACCTCGAGCTCGCGGGCGGAGAGAGCCGCCGCGATGCTGTCCGGCACGCCCGAGCCGCGGCCGCCGCTGCGCACCTGGTCGAGCAGCCTGCGCGCAACGGGACCGGAGAGAGCTGCGTCGCCCTGGACGACGCCGTCGAGGAACTCGGCGATCCGCTCGGGTGACTCGGTCTTGAGCAGGTAGCCCGCCGCGCCGCCGCGAATCGCGGCGAGCAGGTTCTCCTCGGTGCCCGAGGCGGTGAGAACGACGACCTCGCACCCCGGCGCAGCCTCGCGGAGCCGAGGCAGTGCAGAGAGGCCGTCGAGGCCCGGCATCAGGAGGTCAAGCAGGACGAGGTCGGGCTGCGTCTCCGCCGCGGTCGCGATCGCCTCCTCGCCGTCGGCCGCGAGCCCGGCGAGCTCGAAGCCATGCGAACGCAGCAACGCCGCGAGCGCCTCGCGGGTGAGCGGATGGTCGTCGACAACG
>DATFSG010000083.1:0-4383 GCA_035262765.1 Gaiellaceae bacterium
CGCCGCGTCCAGGTACGTGACTGCCTGATAGTTCGAGTAGCCGGCCGTCGGATCCCCGGAGACGCCCGTCGTGGTCGAGGAGGCGTACTGGGTCTGCACCTTGATCGTGTAATGCGGCCCGATGAGGTTCAGCTGGTAGGCGTTCGGCTTGAGCAGGTCGTAGACCTGCTGGGCTGTCCAGCCGGTGACGCCCGCGTAGATCTGGATGGTCGCGCCTTCCGGCGTAACCAACTGGTCGACCACGCCGGGGGGAAGGACGGTGCTGTTCTGAACGGTGAAGCTCTCGCTTGTAGTGAAGGCGTTGCCGGAGGTGTCGGTCGCGCGGGCCGTGAGGGTGTGCGAGCCGTTGGTCAGCGTCGTCGTGTCCAGTGAGTAGCTCCAGCCGGTTGTCCCCTGCGCAGCCTGGTACGCGCCGCCGTCGACGCTCACCTGCACCGCCGAGACGCCTACGTTGTCGGAGGCGGATCCCCACACCGAAACCGTGCCCGAGACCGTGCTGCTCGGGGCCGGTGCCGAGATCGAGACCGACGGCGGGGTCGTGTCCGGCGGAGGAGGAGGCGGAGGCGGAGGAGGCGGGGGAGGTGGGGGCAGCGGGTTACTGAACGTCACGGTGTCGGTGGTGACCGCCGTACTGCCCGAGCTGTCGGTCGCCTGGGCTTTGATCGTGTGCGGGCCATTCGGATACGACGTAGTGTCGAGAGCCGAGTGCCACGAGGTCGTGCCGGAGGCCGGCTGGTACGCACCGCCGTCGACGCTGACCTTGACGCTCGTGAGCGTGCCGCTGTCCGAGGCCGAACCGGAGACGTTGACCGGCCCCGACAGGGTCGAGCCCGACGAGGGGGAGGCGATCGAGATGGTTGGCGTGCCCTTCGAGGGCTTGCCCCCTTTTCCGCCGGCTGCAGCACCCGGGGCGAATACGAGGAGGAAGAGGAGTGCGAGCGCCAGCGGAAGGTGGCGGAATCGGTGCAGGGCGGGCAAGTCGAGACGCGAGAGCATGCGGGGCTCCTTGTGATCTGCCTCGCGAGGCGACCCCGCGGGCTCGGGAGGCAGGCGGCGTTGTCTTCGCCGGGAACATCGTCAGCGGCGGAGCGCTGCGATGCACTCCAATGAGGGATCCCGCAAAAGGGGTAGGTCGAGGGTTCAGCGTTCGCGGGACGCAGCTCAGACGTCGCGCGCGCGATGCGAGGACGAGTACACGTCCTTCCGCAGAATCCGCCCGTTCCTGAGCGGGAAGACGTCGATGCCGTCCCACTCCTTCGAGCCCGTCGACGCCGTCCACTCGCAGACCGCGAAGTCGTCGCCGGCGTGGAGCGACCGCGCCGTGAAGCGCAGCGTCGGGTTGTTCTCGAAGATCCGCGCGATGTGCTCCCGCACCGCCGCGGCACCGACGGCCTGCTCGTCGGCGGTGTGGTTGTGGAAGACGATGTCCCGATCGTGGAGCTCGTCGATCGCGTCGAGGTCCTGCGCGTTCCACGCGGCGTTGTAGCGCTCGATCAAGTCGCGAACCGCTGCTGGCTCCACGTGCCGGAGCCTAGTTAGCATCTCGGCATGGCGACAGCCGCCCGCAAGTACGACCTCTACAGCGACGCGTTCCGCGCCGACACGTACGCGACCTTTGCGCAGATGCGCGAGCACGACCCCGTCTTCCGCCAGCCCGGGATCGACGGGGAGACGCCGATCTGGTGGGTGACCCGCTACGAGGACGCGGAGGCGGTGCTGCTCGACGACGAGCGCTTCGTCCGCGACCCGCGGCTCGCGCTGTCGCCGGACCAGCTCCCTGAGCTCCCGGAGGTCTTCCGCTTCATCGACAGCAACATGCTCAACCGCGACGGCGACACCCACCTGCGGTTGCGCCGGCTCGTCTCGAAAGCGTTCACGCCGCGGATGATCGAGCAGCTGCGGCCGCGGATCCAGGAGATCGCGGACGCGCTGATCGACGAGGTGGTGGCCACCGGCGAGATGGAGCTCGTCTCGCAGTTCGCGTTCCCGCTGCCGATCACGGTGATCGCCGAGCTGCTCGGCGTCCCCGCCGCCGACCGCGAGAGCTTCCGCGAGTGGTCAGGCGCGATGGTCAGCCCGGCGCTCTCGGCCGACGAGATGGAGCGCGCCGATGCCTTGCTGGGCGCCTTCGTCCAGTACCTGCTCGCTCTCTTCGCCGAGCGGCGGCAGGAACCGGGCGAGGATCTGGTGAGCGCGCTCGTCGCGGTCGAGGACGGCGGCGACACGTTGTCCGAGGAAGAGCTGTGCAGCATGGTCGCGCTCCTGATCGTCGCGGGGCACGAGACGACGGTGAGCCTGATCGGCAACGCGATGCTTGCGCTGCTCACGCATCCCGAGCAGCGGGCGGCGATCGGGGGCGATCCCTCGCTGCTGCCGCGGGCGGTCGAGGAGCTGATCCGCTACGACGGGCCGGTCGAGCGGACCCTGAATCGATGGGCGGCCGCGGACGTGGAGATCGGCGGTCAGACGATCCGGCGCGGCGAGACGGTGATCGTCGTCCTCGGGGCCGCCGACCACGACCCAGCGCGGTTCGAGGCGCCGGACACGCTCGACCTGGCCGCCGAGCGCGACTCACGGCATCTCGGGTTCGGTCGCGGCCGCCACTTCTGCCTCGGCGCGCCGCTCGCGCGGCTCGAGGCCGAGATCGCGCTGGGGACGCTGCTCCGGCGGCTGCCCGGGCTGCGCCTTGCGGTCTCGCCCGACGAGCTGCGCTGGCGCCCGGTGCCGCTCTTCCGCAGCCTCGCCGCGCTGCCGGTCGCCTGGGACGCCTAACGGCGCCGCAGGACTCGCGCGTCGCCCACACGCCGGGTCACGCCGTCCGCGTCGAACCGCTCGAGGTAGAGCTGGGCCGTTTTCCGGCCCACGCCGAGGGCGTCGCGCAGCTGGGCGAGCGTGATCCCGTCGACGAGCACCGCCCGCGCCTGTTCGTACGCCGCCGGCGAGATCGCGAAGCCGTCGCCGATTCTCACCAGACGGCCCTGCTCCTCGAGGAAGCGGGCGAGCTGGGCGTCCTCGACTCGAACCGGCTCTAGTCCGAGCTCGGCTTCGAGCGCTGCGGCCTCCTGCTCGCGCTCGCCCAGCTCGGCGGCGGCGCCGGGGCGGTAGAGCTTGGCACCGCGGAGCTCGAGCCCGAGGTGCGGAACGACGGCTTTCGCCCATTCGGCGCCGGGAACGGGGACGCCCGGGTCGAGCGGATCGGCGGCGGCGATCTCCCTGTCCAGTTCGGCGCGCAGCTCCTCGAGCCACTCCTCCGACCAGCGCCATTCCCCGCCCACGAGGGCCGGGGCGTGGACAAGGGTCTCACCGCGCTCGAGCGCCTCGAAGCGGGCGAGGTCGGCGTGGCGCGGCGGGTTCGGGTCGAGGACGACACCCCCGCCGACCGTCGTACTCGCACGCAGCACGACGCGGTCGCCGCGCGCCGCGACGACCGGCCGCGACAGGCGCAGCTGGGCGAAGTGGTCGTCGGCGCGTGCGACGCGGGCTGGCGTCTCCGAGGTGCCGTGATGCAACAGCACACGCGCCGGGATCTCTCCCAGCGGCTCGAGCCTCACGTCGAGCCGGAAGCTCGGCCTCGCGGATCCAGGCGTGACGAGGACGTCCCCGCGGCGCAGCTCCTGCCGCTCGACTCCTGGGAGCGAGACGGCGACGCGCTGCCCCGCCTCGGCGCGCTTGACCGGCCGGTCGTGCACCTGCACGCTCCGCACGCGCACGGCCCGGCCATGCGGCTCGACGCGGAGCTCGTCCCCCTCGCCGATCGTCCCCGACCAGAGCGTCCCGGTCGCGACTGTGCCGATCCCGCGCAGCGTGAAGGAGCGGTCGACATGCAGGCGGGCCGGCCCGGCGGCGTCGTGTCGTGCCACGTGCACCGCGACGTCCGCCAGCGCGGTCCGTAGCGCGTCGAGCCCGCTGCCGGTATGCGCGCTCGTCGCCACCACGGGAGCGCCGGGAACGAGCTCCTCAGCCTCGACGCGCGCGAGCTCGAGCGTCTCGCCGTCGACCGCGTCGGCCTTCGTCAGCGCGACGACGCCGTGTTCGATCCCGAGCAGCCGCAGGATCGCGAGATGCTCGTGCGTCTGCGGCCGCGCTCCCTCGCCCGCGTCGATCACGAGCAGGAAGAGGTCGATCCCGCTCGCGCCCGCGACCATCGTGCGGACGAAGCGCTCGTGGCCGGGAACGTCCACGACGGAGAGGCTCGTGCCGTCGGGCAGCTCGAGCGGCGCGTAGCCGAGGTCGATCGAGATCCCGCGCTCGTGCTCCTCGGGCAGCCGATCGGTGTTCTTGCCGGTCAGCGCCTCGACGAGCGAGGTCTTGCCGTGGTCGATGTGACCGGCGGTCCCGACGGTCAGCGGCATCGGGCGACGATCGGGTTCTCGAGCGACTCGA